>JBIOUO010000350.1:0-5959 GCA_044867195.1 Ilumatobacteraceae bacterium | reverse complement strand
CGGTGCAGCAGGTACACCATCGCCCACAGGTGGCGGCCCTCCTCGACGTTGACCTGGAACAGGTTGCGCAGGTCGTACAGGCTCGGCGCGGTCAGGCACAGCCGCCGCTGCTGCTCGACCGACGCCGGTTCGGTGTCGCCCTGGACGACGACCAGGCGGCGCAGGTCGGCGCGGTGCTCGCCGGGCACGTCCTGCCACACGTCCTCGCCGGCGTGGTCGCCGAACGCGATGCGGCGGTCGGGCTCAGGCTCGGCGAGGAACACACCCCAGCGGTACTCCGGCATGCGGACGTGGTCGAAGTGCGCCCAGCCCTCCTGCCCGACCGACACCGCGGTGCGCAAGTAGACCGGGTTGTCCTGGAACGCCACCGGCCCGAGCTCCTTCCACCACTGGAGGAACTTCGGCTGCCAGGACTCGAGCGCCCGTTGCAGGCGACGGTCGTCGGCGAGGCCGACGTTGTTGGGGATCGTGGCGTCGATGTCGACAGCACTCATCTACTCACACTCTCGCCTGGTCGTAGGTGGGTCGGGAGCCGGTGCCGAAGCGGCGCAGCGCGCCCTCCGGGCCGACCGCGTTCGGGCGCTGGAAGATCCAGTTCTGCCACGCCGAGAGGCGGGCGAAGATCTTCGTCTCGACAGTCTCCGGGCCGGCGAAGCGGAAGCTGGCCTCCATGCCGGTGAGGGCGTCGGGCGAGAAGCTGTTGCGCTCCTCGAGCAGCAGACGCACCTCGTCGTCCCAGTCGAGCTCGTCGACGGCGAACGTGACCAGCTCGGCGTCCACGGCGGCGGTGGCGTCGAGGTCCTTGCCGATGTGGTCGCGCGCCAAGGCGAGCGCGTCGTCGCGACCCCAGAACCGCGTGGCCAGCCGCGACAAGCCGTTGCCCATCGGCAGCAGCCCGTCGTTGGCCGCCGTCAGGCGGATCGTCGCCGGCGGCCGGTCGTCGCCGGGCCGGACACCGTCGAGGGCGAGCGCCCGGTCGGCGGCCAGCACGAGCTCGGCGAGCACGCCGGTGCAGCAGCTGCCGGGCTCGACGAGGGCGACGAGCGTGCGCGCCGAGACGTCGAGGCGCTTCAGCGTGCGGGTCCAGAGCAGGCGCACCTCGCGGACCAGCCAGTGGTCGGGCTCGGCGGACCACAGCTGCTCCGCGGCGGCGACCGCGTCGGCGTCGCCCTCGGTCGTCAGGACCCACGTGCCGATCGTCGGCTCGTTGAAGCGCAGGTGGAGGATCGCGTGGTCGAGCTCGAGCGCCGACTGCAGCAGCCACCCCTCGGCGCCGGCCTCCACGAGCTCCGCCCCGCTCGCCGGCTGTGCTCGATCCGGGCCGCGGAGCACGAACCGGGCGCAGCCCAGATCTCGGTCCAGGTCGACGTCGACGTACGCGGCATGGAGGCCGTCGCCGGCGACCTGCGTCGTGCTGCCGAAGACCGGCAACGCGATGCCCACGCCGCCGGCCGGACGATCCGACGCGGCGGCGCGGGCCGACGCGCGCGCCGCGACCACCTCGTCGAACGAGCTGCGCGGCGCGACCGCGTCCACCAGTCGCCATTCGAGCGCCTGGCGGCCCTTGACTCCCTCGGTGCGCGTGGCGAAGGCGTCGGCCAGGTCGCGGCGCACGTGGCGCTTGTCGACCAGCCGGGTCAGCCCGCCCGTGCCCGGCAGGACTCCGAGCATCGGTACCTCGGGCAGCGACACGGCAGAGGCGCGGTCGTCGACGAGGACGATCTCCTCGCACGCCAGCGCCAGCTCGTAGCCACCGCCGGCGGCGGTGCCGTTGACCGCGGCCAGCCAGACCTGGCCGGAGTGTGCCGAGGCGTCCTCGATGCCGTTCCTGGTCTCGTTCGTGAACTTGCAGAAGTTGACCTTGTGGCCGTGCGTCGACGTCGCCAGCATCTGGATGTTGGCGCCGGCGCAGAACACCCTGTCGAGCTCACCGCGCACGACGACCGACCGGACCTCCGGGTGCTCGAAGCGCAGGCGTTGAACGATGTCGTGCAGTTCGATGTCGACGGCGAGGTCGTAGGAGTTGAGCTTCAGCTCGTAGTCGTCGCGCAATCCGCCATCGGGCGCGACGGCCATCGTGACCGTGGCGACTGGCCCGTCGAACGTCGTGCGCCAGTGGCGATACGCGGCCGGATCCGCCGCCAGGCTGATCGTCGATTGTTCGGTCATCTGCCCCCTTTTGCCTGCGTCACTCTACACAATTCTGACGAGACGTCAAGGAGACGTATCACGATCCCCGTACCACACCTGGGCGCCGGGGGACCACGCGGCGTGGCGGGAGTCGAACAGGTCCCGTGCCCGACGACCCGGCCAACCTGCCGGGACCAGCGCGTCGGGGATCTCCGGGTCGGCGAACGGGAAGCGCCGCCACTCGTGGACCAGCTCGACGAGCGCGACGAACTGCGCGGCGGGAGTCGCCGGTCGCCGGCGTTCGAAGTCGCCGACGAAGGCGCGGTACCGCGCCGCGAGGTCATCGAGGTTCCAGCTGCGGCGGATCAGCTCGGCGTCCGGGACGAAGCTGCCGGTCTCGGCGCGGAGGACCACGGCCGTGTCGTCGAGTGCGAGGCCGCGCAGCACGGCGTTCGCCTCCTCCTCCCGCTCGACGTGCGGTGAGACGGCGACGCCGGGAGCGAGGAATCCGAACCCGGCGAACGCGAGCTGGCTGCGTAGCCGGTGGCGCTTGGCCCGCTGGTCCTCGGGAACCGACGTCAGCACGACGAGCCACCGCGAGTCCCACGCCGCGCCGTCCCGACCGAAGCCGTAGATCCGCTCGGCGCCCCGCTGCAGCAGTGACTCACCGCGGGGCGTCAGGTGCCAGCGAGTGACGCGGCCGTGGCGCTCGGACCGGACGAGGCACTGGTCGCTCAGCCGGGCCACGGCCTGACGCGCGTTGCGCTCGTGGACGCCGAGCAACGCGAGCGCGTCGACGATCGTCGACGTCCAGATCGCACCCCCGTTCGGCAACGTGAACTCGCCAAGGATCGTCAGCAGCACTGCCTTGGCGCTGCTCCCCGATCGAGGCTGCAGCGCGCGATCAGCCACCACGCCGGTGTACCACCGCCCGCGGGGTCGTGTCACCGCCAGCGGGATGCAGGCGCGGCATGGCCCGCGCGTGCGCGAGGCTGGCGGCGCTGTGGCCGCAAGAGCAGGGGGGACGATGGCCGACGATCACCGTGACATGATGCGCCGGGAGGCTGGCGCGATCACCGAGCTGGCCGAGCTGCACCGCGATCCGGTGTTCTACGGGCGCGGCGTGCCCCGCGGCGACGGGCGCCTGGTGCTCGTCGTCCCCGGACTGTTCGGCAGCGACCTCTACCTCCAGCCGTTGCGGGCGTGGCTGCTGCGCCTCGGGTACTCCCCGCAACCCTCCGGCCTGACCGTCAACGCTGGATGCCCGGATCGCTTGCGCAACCAGGTCGAGCGCTCGATGCAGCGGCAGCTCGAGCGGCGATCAGGCCCGATCGCGCTGATCGGGCACAGCCGCGGCGGGATGCTGTCCTGGAGCATCGCATCCCGGCTCCAGGAGCGGGTCTCCCACTTCGCCCTGCTCGGCTCGCCGGCACCGGCCGTGGTGGAGCTGATGAAGGCCAACCTGGCCCAAGCCCCCGCGACGATCGCCCGCCACGCCGTCGCCGAGGCCGGGGCGCGAGCGCTGAAGATGATGGACCCGGACTGCACCGTGCCGGCCTGCGGCTGCCCGTACACCGAAGACCTCCGCCGCCCACTCAGCCCAGCGACGCGGGTCCTGTCGATCAGCAGCCGGGACGACCAGATCGTCCGTCCCCAAGCCTGCCGCGTGACGAACGGCGAGAACGTCGAGGTCCGGGGGACCCACAGCGGACTGGTGTACAACCGCGCCGTCTACCGCCACCTCGGCCGGTTCCTCGCCACGACGTGACGTCCGTTGCCGCGTCCGGACTAGCGTCGAGACTTCGATCGAAGGGGACCCATGGAGCAACTGACAGGACTGGACGCGACGTTCCTGTACATGGAATCGGCGACGAACTACGGGCACGTCGGAGGGCTGCAGATCTTCCGCCAGCCCGAGACGCCGCATTTCCGCACGCCGGAGCAGGACGCCGCCAACACCGAGTATCTCTACAGCCTCGCCACGTACACCCGGCGCCGGCTGGTCGAGGTACCGCTCGGCCTCGACCACCCGTACTGGATCGAGGACCCGCATTTCGACCGTGAGTACCACGAACGGTTCATCGCCGTGCCCCCGCCCGGCGACGACCGCCAGCTGGAACAGGTCGTGTCGCGGATCGCCGCCCGGCCGCTCGACCGCGCGCGCCCGCTGTGGGAGGTCTACCTCATCGAGGGTGTCGACGAGGGCCGCAAGTTCGCCGTCTACTCGAAGACCCACCACTGCGCGATCGACGGTGCCTCCGGCACGCAGCTGGCGCTGGCCACGATGCAGCTGACACCCGAGCCGGTGGACCACCCGGCGCCGACCAAGAAGTGGCGACCGGAGCCGGTCCCGTCGCAGGCCGAGATGCTCGCTCGCGGGCTCGGCGCCACCATGCGCCGGCCGATGAAGCTCGTCGGCGTGCAACGGCGAATGCTCAACCAGACGGTGAGCAACCTGCGGAGCGGCAGCGGCGGGCCACCGATCCGCGAGCGGATCCCGGCGCTGGTCAACCAGCTGCGCTCGCAGGCACCGCGCACCGTGTTCAACCAGCGCGTCGGGCCCCACCGCCGCTTCGCGTTCGGCTCGACATCGCTGCCCGAGGTGCGGGAGATCAAGAACGCGTTCGACTGCACCGTCAACGACGTCGTGCTCGCTGAGTGCGCCGGGATGCTGCGGGCGTGGCTGACAGCACGCGACGCCCTCCCTCCGCAATCACTGATCGCGATGGTTCCGGTCTCCGTGCGCACCGAGGCCAGTACCGCCGCGCTCGGCAACCAGGTGTCGACGATGCTGGCCGTGCTGCACACCGACGAGGACGATCCCGCCACGCGCCTGCGCAAGATCAACGACTCGATGAGCGATTCGAAGATCGTCCAGTCGGCGCTGCCCGTGCAGGCCCAGCTGGAGATGCTCAGCTACCTGCCCGCGGCGGCGATGGCGCAGGCGACCCGGCTGGCGTTCCGCACCCGGCTGACCGAGCGGTTCATGCCGTTCAACCTGTGCATCTCCAACGTCCCCGGCCCGCAGATGCCGCTGTACCTCGACGGCGCCGAGCAGCTCGCCAGCTACCCATACTCGACGATCACCGACGGGATGGCGCTGAACATCACCGTCGCGTCGTACAACGGGCACCTCGACTGGGGCATCGTCGTGGACCGCGACATCGTTCCGGATCCGTGGGCGATGCTCGAGGGCATCGTCGACGCCCACGCCGAGCTGCTCGAGCTGGCCCGCGCCAAGCAGCGCCCGCGCCCAAGCCGCCGCTCCCGACAAGCAGCGGGGGCCGCCGCGTCCTGACGGCTCACCTGTCCGCCGGCCAGTGATCCGAGGTCGGCGGCTCGCAGACTCGGCCTTCTACGTGAGCGATCAGGCGCGAATCGTGCATCATCGCTCACGCAAAGCACCAGGAGCGGGGATCCACGGCGCGCCGGCCGTCCGCGGCAAGACTGACGTCCGTGATCCGCATGCTGCTCGTGTTCATCCTCGTCTTCCTGCTCGCCACGTTCCCCGCCACGTGGCTGCTGATGCTGTTCCTCGGCAACACCGGCGTCCACGTCAGCTACTGGGGGACGCTGCCCCTGGGCATCCTCGTGTCGGCGCTGCTTGGCGGCGTCTCCAGCCCGCGCATCGGCCCGGAGTACTGACCGTGGCGTGACCGCCGGGGACGCGCTCGCCGCGGCAGACGCCGCGCTCGCCGCCGGGAGGTGGGAGGACGCCCGTATCGCGTACGAGGCCGCAGTGGCCGGCGGTGAGTCGGCGGAGGCCCGCTTCGGCCTGGCCTCGACATCGTGGTGGCTCGGCGACAACATCCGCAGCATCACCGAGTGC
>JBIOUO010000349.1:0-32583 GCA_044867195.1 Ilumatobacteraceae bacterium | reverse complement strand
CCGGCGCTCACCGGTCGCCAACCGGACGAGCGCGTCGGCCGATGTCCCCGGCTCGGGGAGCAGGCGATCGAGGATCGGGCGGCTCGCGCACACGACAGCCAGCCCGCCGAGCAATGCGACCTTGGTGCCGAACTCGGTCGTCTGCGGGGCCATCAGGAGCGTGCTGGTGACGGCGACCAGGGACCCGAACACCACCCGGCCGACCCGCCCGGACGGCACCGTCTTGGGGTCGGTGAGCATGAAGAACAGGAAGATCAAGACCTCAGGCGATGTGACGATCACGCGCCAGTAGTCGAAGCCGCACACGGGTGCGAACGCCCACCGCGCCACCATGCAGTGCCCCGACGCGGCGAGCACCGCCAGTCCGGCCGCGAGCGTGAGCCAGAACGCCGCCGCCGCGGCGAGCAGGCCGAGGCGGGCGGTGATCAGCAGCCCGCCGACGACGATCACGGCGTAGGCCGCGATCATCCCCGCGTCGAGCGGCGCCCACCAGAAGTCGAGCGGCTCGAGGCGGGTGCTGCCGAACACGACGAACACGACGACGAGCCCGACGTTCGACGGGTTGAAGACGTGCGAGCCGCGGTAGCGGATCAGGTACTTCGTCGTCAGCGAGAACGCGGCGACACCGGCGAACACCCACCAGGCGTGCGTGGTCCAGCGGTCGCCCGGCGGCGTTCCCGGCACGCGCAGGATCAGGGCGACACCGCTGCCGGTGAGCATCGCGCTGGCCGGCCAGGCGACGACCCGGCGCGACCGGAACGTGATCGCCACCTCGATGACCGCGGAGGTGAGGATGGCGGCGAGGATCTGCGGCACCGACACCTGGAACCGCAGCTGGGTCTGGCCGAGAACGTGGATCGTGACGATGACCGCGGCGACATGCAACCGGGGATCGCGGATGCTCGGCAGCAGCACCGGATACGCGGCCCGGCCGACGGTCAAGGTCGGGTTGGTCACGCCGCCAGCCACATCCCCATCATGGACGAATCCGGCTGGAATCGGGCACCACTGATTCTGTCCGTCGAAACGTGCCCGAATGCGCCCATTCCGGCTGACAGATCCGGTGGACTGGCGGTCAGCGCCGGAACTGCTCGAGCACGCCTCGGACCTGCTCGTCCGCCAACGAGGGAAGGTCCTCGAGCGGCGCGAGGACCGGACCCTCCGGTGTCTCGACGACCTCGACCTCGGCGGAGACGGGACGGAGCACGATGACCCCGTCGCGCTCGTCGACCTCGAGCGGCTCGCCGCCGCGCAGCTGCAGCAAGTCGCGGATCGGCTTCGGTAGCACGACCCGCCCGACCCGGTCGATGGACGTTCGCATGCGGAGCGAACGTACCGGGATCGCTCGCATCAACGCCGCCCCAAATCCCGCCGCGCGGCAGGCAGCCATTGACTCGGCCGTCGGCCGTCGGGCGTGGGGCGCCGGGCCCCGGCCGAATCGAATCTCTGAGCTCAGGCGGCGGAGAGCCGTACAGCCAGCTCACAGATCGGGCGCCGGCTGGACCCGTGCGGCGGCTACATCAGCACGTCCAAGTCGTGCGGGCGACGCGTCGGGAACACAGGCCGCGGGTTGTAGACATCGGCCATGAGCGACGCCGTGATCATCGAGGCCGCGATCAACGGGGCCACGACCAAGTCGCGCAACCCGAACGTGCCGATCACCGACGACGAGCTGGTGGCAGACGCCCACGCCTGCTTCGACGCCGGCGCGGCGATCGTCCACCACCACCTGCCGGCCGTCGACCTCAGCGGCGACGAAGCTGCCGAGGCCTACCTGCGCGTGTGGCGACGGGTGCTGGCCGACCGCCCCGACGCGCTGTGGTACCCGACGATCAACATCGGGCCGCGTGCCAACTGGTACGACCACATCGCGCCGCTGGCAGCTTCGGGCCTGATCCGGATGAGCCTCAGCGACCCAGGCTCCGTCAACCTCGGCGTGTGCCGCGACGGCGTACCGAGGGGATCGTTCGTGTACGCCAACAGCTTCGACGACATCGCCCACCAGCTCGAGCTGTGCCGCGAGCATCGACTCGGTCCGAGCATCGCGATCTACGAGCCCGGCTTCCTGCGTGCCGTTCTCGCCCACCACGCTGCGGGCACGCTGCCGGCTGGATCGTTCGTCAAGCTCTACCTCTGCGGCGACCGGGGCGTCAGCGGCACTCCCTTCGGCCTGCCCCCGACCGTGACCGCGCTCGCCGCGTACCTGGAGTTGCTCGCGGGCACCGGCCTGGTGTGGGCGGTCTCGGCCGTCGGTGAGGACCTCGGCCGCACCGAGGTGTGTCGTGCCGCGCTCGACCACGGCGGGCACCTCCACGTCGGCCTCGAGTTCTACGGCGGCGACCGGACTCCGACCAACGCCGAGCTGGTCAGCGAAGCCGTCGCCGCCTGCGCCGCCACCGGACGACCGGTGGCGACATGCGATGAGGCGGCGGCGATCCTCGGCTTGCCGCGCGCGGGGTAGGCGACGAACTGGGTGGTGAGGGTCTCGAATCTGAGACTGTCGCCACCCGGAATGGCCGATGAGACTGTCGCCACCCAGATGGAGGCGGGCGCGGCGGGCGAGGGCCGAGGCGAGCCCGCCGCGGCTTAGCCCTTGAGCTGCTGGGCGACGGTCTCGCCGGCGTCGATGATGGTGTAGGTGTAACCCTGCTCGGCGAGGAAGCGCTGCCGGTTACGGGCGAAGCGGATCTCCTCGGTGCCGTCCGTCACGATGGTGTAGAAGTTCGCCGTCCCGCCGCCGGCCTTCGGGCGCAGGATCCGCCCCAGCCGCTGCGCTTCCTCCTGGCGGCTGCCGAACTGGCCGGAGACCTGGATCGCCACGCTGACCTCCGGGAGGTCGATCGAGAAGTTGGCGATCTTGGACACGACCAGCACGGGGAGGTCTCCGGCGCGCATCTCGCCGAACAGCCGGTCGCGGGTCGACTGCGCGGTCTGGCCGGTCAGCAGCGGCGCGCCGAGGTGGCGGGCGATGTCGCGGAGTTGCTCGACGAACTGGCCGATCACGAGGATCTGCTCGCCGCGGTGGCGCTCGATCAGCGACTCGACGACCGGCAGCTTCTCCTCCGCCGTCGCCGCCACGCGGTGGCGGAGCTTCAGGTCCGTCGTGGCGTACTGCGCACGGTGGTCGGGCGACATCGGCACCCGCACCTCGGTGCAGCGCGCCGGCGCGATCCAGCCGTCTGCCTCGACGTCAGCCCATGGCGCGTCGTAGCGCTTCGGGCCGATCAGGCTGAAGATGTCGCCCTCCCGGCCGTCCTCGCGCACGAGTGTGGCCGTCAACCCGAGACGGCGCACGGCCTGGACCCGCGCCGCCGCCCGGAAGACAGGTGCCGGGAGCAGGTGCACCTCGTCGTACACGACGAGCCCCCATCCGACCTCGCTGAACAGTCCGAGGTGCGGGTGCCGCACGAACACGTCAGCGTCGCCCGCCGCGCCCGGATCCCCCCACGTGAGGGACTGGTAGGTGACGAACGTGACTGGGCGCAGCTGCTTCTTCTCGCCCGACCACTCGCCGAGGTCGTCGCTGCGCAGCGTGGTCTTGTCGAGCGTCTCGCGGATCCACTGGCGGATCGACGACACCGACGTGCACACGACCAGCGTGTGCGCCCCCGCTGCTGCCAGCGCCGCCAGTCCGAGGACCGTCTTGCCGGCCCCGCACGGCAGCACGATGACTCCGCTGCCACCCGACGCGTCGCCCGCCCGCCACCATGCGTCGAGGGCGTCGCGCTGGTACCCCCGCAGGTCGGCGGTGACCGCCACCGTGCCCCCGAGCGGCATGCCGGCCTCGAACCCGGCCTCGTCGGCTGCCGGCCATCCCGCGGCGAGCAGCGCCTGCTTGAGGGCGCCCCGGTCGTGCTCACGAACCGAGAACCGGTGCCGGTCGAGACGGCGATCGAGCAGCTCGGCGACCCCGCCGACCCCCACGATCTCGTCCAGCAGCACGTCGTCGTCGGAGACCAGCACGAGACCCTCGGGGACTCGCGCCAGCCACATCCGGCCGTACCGGCCGATCTGCTCGAGCACCTCGCCGATGACGACATCGGGCACCGCGTACTTGGCGAAGCCGGTCAACGTGTCGACGATGTCGTCGCTCGCCACGCCCGCCACGGCTGCGTTCCACAGCGACAGCGGGGTGATGCGGTAGGTGTGGATGTGCTCGGGCGCCTTCTCGAGATCGGCGAAGCGGGCCAGCAACGCCCGCGCCTCAGCTGCACGCGGCGACGCCACTTCGAGCAGCACCGTCAAATCGCTCTGCACGATCAGCGGGTTGGCGGGATCGCTCATTGGCGCAACCTGTCATCGTGCGACGCCACCGCGTCGTGGGACCTGTCGAGGCACCAATGAGCGAAAGACCGTGCTGAATTGTTCGCTCGCTCGAAGACCCGCTCGCTCACGAGGCCGCTCCGAGGCGGTCGAGCATCGCCGGCGTGATGGTGAGCGGGCCGGTGACGTCGAGCCGGCCCGACACGTCGCTGAGCCGCTCGGCACGCGCGGCGAGCTCGCGGGCGTGATGCTCGTACACACCGCCCGCATGGCCTCGCGACACGGCGCGCAGCTCGGCGGCCCGCTGGGCGGCGAACGCGGCCTCGGCCGCGCTCGAGCGGACCGGCTTTTCAGCGCCGCCGGCCACCGTCTCGGGCGGCAGTCCCTTGCGCTCCAGCGCGGTGCGCACCTTGGCGAGCGGGACCTCGGTGACGGCCACCGTGTCGGTCACCTTCGTCAGTTTGAGCGCCTTGATCGCGCACGCCGTCACAAGGTCGGCGGGGTCGCTGACGACGACGACAGTCGGGGCGGCGATCACCCGGACCGAGCCGGCCTTGGCGGCCGCGTCGTGGATCAGGCGCACGACGGCGTCGGGCAGGGGCACCGCCGAGGCACCGGCGAGGAAGTCGACGATGTCGGACGGCGACTGGCCGGCCTGCACGGCGCGGGTGATGCGGGTGGCGTCGAGCCGGTACGTCAGCGCCCCAGACGCGTTCTCCAGGGCGGCGATGGCGTCCAAGCCGACCATCAACTCGTGGCACAAGTCGGGCGGGGCGGTGACGGTCAGGTCGGCCTGGACGACGACCGACTTGGACTCGCTGGCGACCGTCGCGCCGACGGCCAGGGGGTCGTCGAGCGCAGCCCGGCCGAGCTCGGTCAGCGCCAGCGAACCGGCGGTGACGACGCCCAGCGCTCGCAGCTCGTCGACGCACAGCAGCGCCGCTTGGGGGTGCCCGAGGGAGGCATGACGATGATGGAACCAGGCGGCGAACTCGCCGGCGTCGGCGAACCCCTCGCCGTCGGCCAGCTGGGCCAGCTCCCACAACACGAGATGGCGGTTGACCAGCAGCTGGTGACCGCACGGGATCCGCGGCGAGCACCACTCGGCGACCAGGCGGACCCACCGCTGCAACGGTGCCAACGACGCCCAGGCGGCGACCATGGTCGGGTCCCCCCGCCACACCTCCTCGACCCGGACGTGGCGCCCGCGGCCGGAGTGACCGACCACGTTCGGCAGCAGCAGCCCGATGCCGATCGCCAGCCGCGACGCCACGTCGAGTGTGGCCTCGGTGGTGCCGAGCGCCTTCGCCGTGGCGCGGATGTCCGTCTTGCCGATCCGGGGGTCGCCGTTCTTCAGCACGGCCGGCGGGTTCGACTGCCATGCCCGCATCGCCTGGTCGAGCACGCCCACCACTGCGGGAAGCCGCGTCTGGGCGGTGTCCACGGGTACTTTCCGCGGGTCGGGCTTGGTCGTCCAATCGGTTACGAACGGCCGGCCGACGAGCGGCCATGCCTCGCGCCACACCCAGACCTCGGCTTGCCAGTCGGACATGCCGACAATGCCTCGGCTGGTCAGCTCGCGGAACGTCGCCGTCTCGGGCCGCTGCGGGGCGCGGTCGAAGGCGTAGCGCGGCGCCGCTCCCCCCAGCAGCAGGTACCGCCCGACGCCGAGCTTCTCCGGGGTGGCGGTCCCCGGCCCGGCGATGCGGACGATCCGGTCGAGCAACTCCCGTGCGTCAGCCGACAGGCCCTCGCGGATCCGGGCGCAGGCCTGGGGGTCGGCGAACGTGCGGGTGATGGCGTCGATCCGCTCCTGCTTCCTGGCCGGCGCCTTGGCGCCGATCGCGCGGCAGATCAGCGCCAGGGCTTCTGTGCCGATCGCGTTCTGGTCAGCCATCGAGATCGTCGCCCCCGGGATCTGGCCGCGTACCACCGGCGCCAGCTCGGCGCTGCCGTCCGGGAACACGACGACCAGCCCAGACGCCTCCAGCCTGCTCAGCGCGCTGGTCAGCACTCCGGGCGCCGCGCTGGACGTCTGGAACTCGAGTTGCACTCGCGTGGCCGACCCCCCGAGCGCCGCCAACACCGTCAGCAGGCGCCGACCGATGATCCCAGCGGTGTCGACAGCGGCGCAGACCCCCTCCGGATTCCGGCGCAACGAGTCAAGGCGCGCCGCGGGCTTGGCGCCCGGCCGGCCGGTCGGCCCGAAGCCGTGGGCGGTGAGGACGTTGAGCGGTACGGCACGTGCATATTCGGGGAGGCTGACAGCCACGTCACGATCATGGCCGATGGCTCGCGCCGGATGTGGGCAATCCGCAGTGTCGACGTGACGCCGATCTGGGCGGCGATGGTCTCATCCAGCATTCTGGGTAGGGGTCGGACCGGGGCGCCCAGCAAGGCGTAATCGCGTTCAGCGGAGTTTGCCGCCGGCGTCAGTCAGCCGCAGGCTTCCCGGGTGCTCACGCAGTCCGCTCGACACGACGCGATCCCCGGGACTCCGGACGGGTACGTCGGCCGGCGGACGGCGTTGCTCGACATGTCCTGCATCTCGGTCGTGAAGCCGAACTTCTCCTACGTGCGGTGTCCTTGCCGAGGTGGATGGGTACTCGCCGGCCTTCGTCGTCGAACACTGCGACGAGCTCGAGGCGTGCGCCGAGCGCTTCGAGGTATTGGCGCAGGGTCGAGACGCGCACGTCGTCGGAGTGCTCGAGCTTCGAGATCGCCCCCTGGGTGACGTCGAGGCGGCCGGCGAGCTCGGCCTGGCTCACCGCCTCGGTGTGGCGTAGCTCGTAGAGCCGGATCTCCTCGAGCGTGTCGGCTCGCTTGGCGGCGAGCCGCTCGCGTCCGCCGGGGCGAGCGGTGGTCTCCTTGCGGAGCTCGGAGAACTTGGTTCGTGCCATCAGATCAGCCCTTGCCGCTTCAACTCGTCGAGATAGTCGTCGTAGAGGTCGTCGGCCATCGGGACGGCCCACTCGTACCAGTCACGCCACTCACCGCTCTTGTCGCCGCCGAGAAGCAGGATTCACCTGCCGACGCGGATCGAACATGAACAGCACACGCAGCGCCCCATCACTCGCGGCCCGGAGTTCTTTCATGTTGTGATGACGGGAGGTGCGGACGCGGTCCACCACTGGTCGGCCGAAATCCGGGCCGCGCTCGGCCAGCAGGTCGACCCGGTCGGCGACCGACTCCTGTTGGTCCGGCGTCAGACCGTGCCACCAGTGCACGAACTGATCGGTGACCTCGACTTCCCAGACCAACCGAGCATGAACGATACCTCATGACGAGTCAAGGCTCATAACGTGCGGGTTGCGACGTGAGCCTGGCCACGCGCTATCGATGACGTCCCTCTCGCCGCGCCATCGGTTCCTGCCGAGTCTGTCCGCGGCGATGGACGGTGGGTTCATCGCGAGAGCCGACGTCAGCCGGGCGATGCACGCGGCCGGAGCGGCCAACGACTACCGACTGCTCGGCGAAGTCACCGTCATGTTGCATATCCAGCGGCACCCGGATTCGTCGAAGCCTGCGGCGCCCTGGCATCGACCCACGACGTCGCAGCCGAGCTTCCACGTCGCCGTACGGCGCTGCGCGCGCGCACCGGCCGGTAGGGTCGGCGAACGTGGGGGAGGACGAGCAGCTCGACGTGCGGGTGATCCCGCGGGCTCGCCGGAACGAGGTGCGAGACGGTGGAGCTGGTCGTCTGGTGGTCCGCCTGATGGCCGCCCCGGTCGACGATCAGGCGAACGTCGCGGTGCGCAAGCTGTTCGCCGACCACCTCGGTGTACGTGTTGGCCGGGTTGAGATCGTGAGCGGTCACCACTCACGCGACAAGGTGCTGCGCGTCCGTCGGCAGTGACCTCACGTCGGGACCCGCGCGGTCAGCAGCAGGCGTTGCGGCCGGCGGCGAGGATCGAGGGGTTCGGGAGGTAGGTGATGCCGTCGGCATCGGTCCGCGATGCCACAGCGTCCTCGATGGCGGCGGCGAACGTGGCCCATTGCTCGTCGGTGACGAGCTGGGCGAGACCCGTGTATGGCTCGAAGCGGTCGATGATCGGTGCTGCGCCGAGCAGGCGCCATCCGATCTCGACGTTGCGGGCGACGGGTTGGATCTACCCGGCCTGCTCGAGGGCAGCCTGGTACTCGGTGAGCGGCAGACGGAAGGGGAGCGGTGGCTGCATCGTCGTCGCCGCGGAGTCCGATGTCGGCGAGCGCCGTCAGAGTGAGCGGCCGGCGAGGCGGTGATCAGCTCGCCACCAGCCGCACGTCGTCGATGAACGCGCCGACGTTGTCGCTGTCGTTCTCGCGGAACGAGATGCGGTCATTCCCGGTGCCCGTCACCGTGAACGTCGTCGGTTGCCAGGACGTCGTCGTCAGCCCCTTGCCGTTGCGGGAGACCGAGCCGATGTTGGTGCCGTTCCAGTAGACGGTGAACTTGTTGCTGCTGGCCTGCAGGCCGGGTCGCGGCGACTGCAGGAACGTGAGCCGGTAGCTTCGTCCGGGCTCGGTCGCCACGGCTTGCTCCACCCGGTTGTCGCGGCCGGCACGGTCGACCGCGACGTGGGACGAGCGCTCCCCGGCGGGGAAGCCGGCGACGTTGTGCCAGACCTCGACGGAACCGGACGGACTCGTCCAGCCCAGCAGGTCGGTCACCGCGGCGGCCGACCCGTCGGGCGCCGAGTTGGTCTCGAAGCTGCCGTTGACCAGCAGGTTGACGGGCGCCGGTGGGGACGTCGTGGTGGTCGGCCCGGTCGTCGTGGTCGTGCTCGTCGACGTCGTGGTCGTCGTGGTGGTGGTGGGCGGTGTGGTGGTCGTGGTCGTGGTCGTGGTGGTCGGTGCTGTCGTGGTGGTCGTCGTCGTCGTCGTGGTCGTCGGCGGCGGGGGCGCGCCGGCGACATTGATCCGCACGATCTTGGCTTCCGACGGCACGCCTGCCGCGTTGAAGGCGAAGATCATGTAATGACCGGGCGGCGTGCGGTTGGCGCTGGCCGGCAACGTCGCCTGCAGCGTCGTCCCTGACCTGGTGAAGGCCAGGTCGAGGAAGCGCTGGTCCATGTCCGTGGAGTGGGTCACCGAGCCGAGCTTGACCAGCGAGACCCGCGAGATCGTCGCCGCGTCGGGCGTGTCGATCGTGAGGGTCGTGGCGGGGTCGGCGACGTTTGTGGCGGCCGTGATCGTCGGGCGCGTGGCCGGGGTGCCGTCGCTGTTGAACAGGTAGCGCGGGTAGTAGATCTCGGCGTTCAGGTTGGTCTCCGGGCCGGGCGTCCCGCCGCCCATCGTGATGACGGTCGCGTCGGGCAGCAGCAGCGACGTCGAGTGGTAGAGGCGCATGCGCGTGGCCGTCGGACCGATGGACCACGAGCTGGTCGCCGGATCGAAGATCTCCGAGGTGTAGGCGACACCGGTCGCCGCGTTGTTGACGGCACTGCCGCCGGAGACGAACACGCGCCCGTCGGCCATCACCGTGGCGTTGCCCCAGTGACGCCCGTACTGCAACTGGGGCAGCGGGGTGACCACTGGCGAGGACCCGTTGATGTCGATGATGCTGGCGCTGCGACTGGCGGCGCTGGAGCTGCCGCCACCGACCTGCAGGATGCGCCCTGGCGCGAACATCACCGAGGTCGCCGTGCCACCGGCGTTGTCGCTCGGGAACGTCCCCAGCATCGTGATCGACCCGTTCCCGGCCGGGTTGACCCGGTACATCGCCTTGTTGGCGATCCCGAACACCAACCCGTCGGGGCTGACGAAGTTCTTGGGGTAGCCGCTCGACAGGCTCGACGTCGGCGCCCCGGTGAGCAGCTGGAACTGGCCGTCGCTCGTGCGCCGCTCCGGGTAGTCGGCGCCGCCGGTGCCGCCCTGGATGTAGACCTCGGCGTTGGGGAGGATCGTCGCCGACGAGTACCACCGCAGCCGGTTCATCGATCCCGTGCGCACGAGCGTGTTCTGCGCCGGGCGGAACTGGTTGACGTCGCGGTTCTGGGTGTTCGTGTCGGGCGGAAGGTTGTCGCCGCCGTACAGCTCGACGTCGCCGTTCAGGAGCACGATCTGCGAGCTGCAGAAGATGTCCGTCTGCGTGCCGTTGGGCAACACGAGGTGGGAGTTGGCGCCGGTGCCGAACCGAGGATCCCAGACGTCGTACTGGTAGTACGCGGTCTGCACGCCGTTGGGGTCGGTGCCGTATGACAGAACCCGCCCGTCAGGCAGCAGCACGGCGTGGATCGGCATGATCGGCCACGCCACCTGCGGCCCGAACGTGCCGGTGGCCGGGTCGCCGAGTGCGGCCTCGATCGCCGCCGCGGGCGACAGCGAGGTCGTGGCGCCCTTGATAACCGGACCCTGCGGCCGGCTCTGGGCGATCAGGAAGCTGTCGTCCAGACCGTTGGAGTCGAACGGAGGCGGCTGCACCGCCTCCACGGGCCGTCGGACCGCCGACGGCAGGATGATCATCCCCGTGAGGATCAGTCCGGCGCCGAGCGCGCGCGCCCGGCGATGAAGGAGCTTGCCCCCAGCCCGCATGTGCCCGTCCCCTTTGCCCGCACGGTCCACCCGAACCGTCCGGCCGTGATGGTAGTGCACGAGGAGACGTGGCCCGCGCGCCGGCGTCGCGGTGCCGGTCGGAGGCGCGCCGATCGTCGGCGTGGTTCGTCGAGGGCACCGGAATCGTCACGGTGCGGCAACTACGATGCCCGTCATGAGCGATGTGACCCGCGACGAGTTCGAACGGCTCGCCGCGCGGGTCGGCCGGCTGGAGATGGCGACCGCTCCCCGCGCCTACCTTGACGCTCGCATTGACCAGGTTGACGCTCGCTTCGATGCCGTCAGCCGGCAGATCATCACGTTGCAAGGAGCGGTCCTCAACGCCGTGACCGCGGCTCCAGGCTCGCCTCGATGCTCTCACCGATCGGCTCGGCGACCGATCACCGGCGCCACCGACCGCGAGGTCGCCCGCGCCACCGACCTGTCGCACAACGCGGTGCAGCGCACCGTGAAGCCCGCCTGACTGAGCCCATCGCCGCGAAACGTCATCCGCGACGGCCCTCGTCGATCAGCTCTCGCACCGAGGTCGCGCCGAGCCGAGTCGCGTCTCGAGCCCGCCGGAGAGCGGCGAGCGCCTCGGCGGCACTTGCCCCGGTCGATGCCGGCACGAGGGCGGGCGACCGGATGACCGTGCCGAGTGATCGTCACCGTCCGACCCATTGCCACGTCGTCGAGCAGGCGGTCCAAGCTACTTCGAGCCTCGTCGGCGCCGATCGTCGTCACGCGACCATCATGCGTCGCCAAACGGGCCGGATCCGATACCCAAACCGTGCGCCGCGCGAGACCTTGGCATGTGCTTGACTGGTGTCACCAGAGGAAGGAGGTGGTCCAACACATGAGTGAAAGTTCGCACGGGACCCTGGAGGTGGTTGGCCACTAGGCCGGCAGGCTGGACCGCCTGGTGAATCTCCACCAACTTCCGCTGACCGAGCTGCCGGACCTCGTCCCCCCGGCGTGAACGGCTCGGCAGTTCCCAGTCGATGAAACGGGAGGCGCCGCAGCGCCTCCCGTTTCGCGTCCCTCCGGCCGCGCTTGGTCAGGGGAGCCGTCCGCTACCGTGCGCCTCGATGGAGCGGCCCGCCCGGTTCGAGCACGTCCGGTACCTTGGCGACAAGCGGACGCAGCTCGTCTACGACCTCGACGAGTGGGACGACCCTGCCCCGATCGAGTCGCTGCTCGCCGCCGAGACCGGGATCAGCTTCGGCCCCGACACGCTCGCCGAGGCGCGCAACCGGGGCTACACGCTGGCCAGGCCCGGCGTCCACCGCTGGTATCGCCGGCCCCGCGCCTGAGGGGCCGTGAACGGCACGTTCAGCTCCGGTGGCGTCACCTTGGCCCGCCACCTCGTCGTGCCAACCGGTGGCGACGTGGCCCGACCCGGTGTCATCCTGTGCCACGGCTTCCCGATCGGCCCGCTCGACGCGGCGCGGTCGGCGGGCACGTTCCCCCAGCTCATCGACCGCATTGCCCACGACTTGGGCTATGTGGCGATGACGTTCAACTTCCGTGGCACCGGTACCAGTGGGGGCGACTTCTCGCTGCAGGGATGGGTCGACGATCTGCGCCGGGCGATCGACTGTCTGACCAAGGAGACCAATCCGACCGAGATCGTGCTGCTGGGCACGAACACCGGCGGGTCGATCGCCGTCTGCGTCGGTGCCGACGACCCGCGGGTCCGCGCTTGCGGGCTGCTCAGCCCGCGGGCCGATTTCGACGACTGGGCCGACCACCCGCGCCGCTTCCTGGAGCATGCACGGGAGATCGGTGCCATCCGGTCGCGTCGGTTTCCGCTGAGTGTCGATGAGTGGGGGAGGGAGTTCCGCCGCTTCCGCCCCACCGACGCCGCCCGCCGGTTCGCTCCCCGCCCGTTGCTGGTGATGCATGGCGACGATGACGAGAGCGTGCCGACCAGTGATGCCCGCCAGCTCGCCGAGGCCCACGGCAGCGCCGAGCTGAGCCTGTTCGTCGGCGCCGGCCACCGCCTGCGTCACGACCCCCGTGCCGTCGCCGTGCTGCTCGGCTGGCTCGACCGGGTCCGCCAGGTCACCGCGTAGCCGCACCCGGCCGATCTGCGAGTCGTGCGTACGGATATCCGCACGCTGCGCTCACAGTCCGGCTCGCGCGGCCGGGGTCGGGCCGGATCTGTGAGTTGTGCGTGCAGGTTTCCGCCCTCGCCGCTCACCGTTCGGCGGTCACGCCGCCGGCTTCGGCGGCGACAAGAACGGGTAGCCGCCTCCCCCCAAAGTTCGCCTTCGCCAGGTCGAGCATGAGCGGCGCGCCGGGCACGAGATCGGCGCACACCTTGGCCGAACGACCAGTGGCGTTGTCGTGGAGCTCAAGGGTGTTCGATCCGTCGGTCGACGACGGCGGTTCGCTGGTCACGATCGCCGGCACGGCGCTGGTCGTGCCGGCGATCGTAGAAGCCCTCGACAGCCACAACAGACACCGTGCTCGTGCCTGACGGTCACGGGCGGGCGTCGTACGTATTGGATCTCGCGAGTCGACGTACCCAGGATCGTTCACGGCGTCGTGATCCACCTCACCTCGCTCGACGACATCGAGAGCGAAGAGCTCGCCGACCGGGACAAGGATCGGCTGGCGCTTCCAGAGCTGCGCGGGGTTCAGCGACAGCGGAGCGAACCGAGGAGCGAGCAGCCGGCGGCGACCGAGCACATGGCCGGATGGCTGTCCCCCGCGCGACGAACCGAGGCGTTCGCCCGACATCTCGACGGCTCGAGGCTGCACGTCGCGATCCCGTCGGCGATCAACAGGATCAGCCACGCGCACTTGCCGCTGCCCCACCGCCATGACGTGACTGGTCGCGCGCCTCCATCTCCTGGATGAGCCGCCGTCCACGGCGCTCGACAGTGGCGAAACCACCGGCGCTCGCGGCGTCGGTCGCGGCGCGGGCGAGCTCGACGACTTGCGTCGTTGTGGTGAGCTCTCTGCGGGCGAGCCACTCAGCCTGGTTCAAGCGGGTTCGCGCCAACAGCGGCGGGCTGGGGATGGCGGCGTGGGCCTTGATCGCGGCATCGAACGCGTCCGCAGCGGTGGCGTCGTCGCCGAGTACGTCGGAGAGCAGGGCGACGTAGTGATCGACAGCACCGAGGAAGACCAATGCGTTGTCGACGAAGAGACCGCGGTAGGGCGTCATCAGCGCCCTCAGCCGGGCGGCGGCAACGGCATCGGCGAGGAATGCACAGGCGTTCGCCGCGAAGGCCAGGTTCGGAAGCCACGTGAGGTCGAAGCGCACCGCGTCGAGCGTGCGCATGACATCCACGAAGAGGGCGCGGCAGCGCCCTTCCATCTCCGCTTCCGCCGCCGCCGTGGCGGCAGCAGCCTTGAACGCGGCGATGCCCGGGTTGGCGTCGGCCGTCGCCAGGATGAGGTCCAGCAGCTCATCCATTCCGCCGCGGTGGTAGCGAATGGAGAGGCGTTGGCCAGCGTGGAACGCCTTGGCGTCGGGCTGGCCAGCCTGCGCGCAATAGTGGTACGACTCCTCGGCGAGGCGTTCTGCCTCGTCGAACCGACCGGCGATGCAGGCACGAGATGCGAGGCGCAGCTTGGCGTAGCCGACGGTGGTCGGCTGCCGGAGGTGCTCGGCGGTGGCTTCGATCCACGCCAGCAGCTCGTCGGCCGCCTCGAACCGACCTGCTTCGACGAGAACCTGACAGTAGACAGTCATGGCGAGCAGGAACCGGCCGCTCCGTCGCTCGCCCGCCAACCGACGCAACGTGTCGAGTTCCGCGCCGAGCCGAAGTCGTTCGTCGACTCGGTCAGGCCTCCACAGCGCGACCAGCCGGAGGCCGAGCACGGTCACGAGCGTCGCCGGGTCGTCGAGCTGACGAGCGATAATGAGGGCTTCATCGCTGGCCAGTTCCGCCCGTTGCGGCTCGTCGTCGAAGATCAGTTCGGCGCCGAGGCTGGCCAGCAGCCGAGCACGAAGCGGAGTCGGATCGCCGCCCAGCGTGCCGAGCGTGCGCTCCAGCAGCCCGACGCGTTCGACGTCGAGCTCCCCCGCCCGGCTGAACAGACCACGGCTCGAACCGAGCACGGCACGGGCGGCCCGTGGCCCCTCACCGCGGTCGAGGCTCAGCTCGGCGGCCTGATGGAGTGTCGCCCGCCACGACTCGCGACCCGAGCGTCGCTCGGCCGTGCCCCGCTCGATCAACAGATCGCACCGCAGACGGGCGTCGTCCCCCAGCCCGGCCTTGTCGAGCAGCTCGAATGCCCGCTGGTAGCACTCGACCGCTTGGTCGTGGGCGAGCCGCGCTTCAGCCTGAAACCCCGCTCGCCGGAGGTACTCGATGGCCTTCGTGGCATCGCTCGAATCGAGCCCGTGCTCGAACTGGAAGGCAAGCAGCTCGATCCACGGCCTGAGATCCGCAGCGAAGCGGCGTTCGATCGCGATGGCCACACGGTGGTGCTGCACGCGACGTTGCAGCGGCGACAGGGCGGCGTAGGTGGCATCACGGACGACCGCATGAGTGAACTCGAACCAGCCCGGACGCTCGGTCTCGTGGATCAGCTCGTCGCCGGCCGCGATCTGCGCCGCATCGACGACCTCGATCAGCGGCATCTGCATCAGATCCGCGAGCAGGGCGATCGGGAACACCATGCCGACGCTGGCCGCGAGCACCAGCAGGCGCCCGGTCTCCTCGGGGAGCCGATCGACGCGACTGCGGATCAGATCGCCGACGACAGGCGGCAGATCGAGCGGGTCGGGTCGGCGCGGCACATGCCACGTGCCGAGCGCGTCGGGCGCCAACTCCCCTCGCTCGCGCTTTCGACCGAGCACCTCGCCGAGGAAGAGTGGGTTGCCTCCGGTGCGGCGACCGCTCTCGACGACGAGCCCGGCGGCGTCGGTGTCGAGATCCGCACCGAGGAGCGAACGAGTGAACTGCAACACCTCGTCGTCGCCAAGTCCCGACAACACCATCTTCTCGGCGGCGCCAGTGCGGAGGGCGTCGCGAAGGAAGGCCCGAGCGTGGGCGTTCATCTCGAGCGGCCGGTAGGTCACGAGGATCAGCAGGCGCTCACCCTGGGTTCGCTCGTGGAGGTGTCGAAGCAGCCGCACCGACGGCTCATCGGCCCACGACAAGTCGTCCAGGACCAGCAGTGTCGATGCATCACGGGCGACCTCGGTGAGCCAGCCTGACACAGCCTCGAACAGGCGGAAGCGGTCGGTGTCGGGATCGTCGCTCCGTGGCCGGGGGAGCCCGGTTACGTGTTGCGGGAGCTCGGGAACCAAGCGCACGAGCTCTGCTGCGCCGGGTCCGAGGTAGCGGGCCGGTTCGGCCGCCCGGATGAGGAACCGGCGCAGCGCTTGAACGAACGCCGCGTAGGGGTAGCCGCCGTGCTCGTCCCATCGACCGTGCAGCACGACGGCGCCAGCGCGGCGAACCTGCACCGCGACCTCCCGGCACAGCCGTGTCTTGCCAACGCCGGCTTCGCCGCCGATGGCCACCAGCCGCGACGTGCCTGCATCCAGGTCGGCCCAGGCCGTCTCCAGCGTTGCCCGTTCTCGGTCGCGGCCGACGAAGTCGAATCTTCGGGTGATGGCGAGAGATCCCGGCAGCCCGATGACATCAGCCTGGGAGGGTCGCAGCCGGTGCACGACGACGGGCTCGTCCAGTCCCTTGAGGCGGCGTTCGCCGAGCGGCTCGAATGTGAAGGATCCGTACCCTCGCGCCAGCAGCCGCACGGCTTCGGAGCAGACGATCTCATCGGGTGCCGCGCTCGACTCGAGTCGTGTCGCCTCGATCGGTGCGCTGCCCGCAAGCTCACCGTTGACGATGCTCACGTCACTCGCCGAGATCCCGACACGAACATGGATCATCGGGTCCAGTCGCATCTCCTCGTTCAGACCGCCGACGACGCGACGAATCGTGACGGCTGCGTTCAACGCCAGCGTGGCCGAGGGGAAACACGCCATGAGGCCGTCGCCTTGCAGCCTGGTGACCATCCCCCCATGCTCGGCGACGGCCTGGCTGATGTTCGACATCTCCGTCCTGGTGATGACGTCCATCCGCTCATGGCCGAGCGCCGATCTCATGCTGGTCGAGCCGACCGTGTCCACCACGAGGACAACCGTGATGTGGTCCGCGCTCGGCCCGCGCGGCTCCGTCGTCTGCGTGACCACGCACTCATCAGGTTCGTTCATCCGCGGCCCCGAGGAGGATGAGGAAGGGTGAGCTTACGTGAGCGTCCAGGAGCAGTTGCAGAGAGCCGGCTCTGTGACGGAGCTCTACGTGAGCGATCAGTCGCCAAACACGCACGTTCGCTCACCCAGAAGCCGAGGCGCGACCGGCGTCGGCGAAGAGGCCGCCGCGGCGGTCGGGTGCGTGCGGCGACCGATGACGGGCCGCTAGCGGAGGTCGCCCTCGAGCATCTTGATGAATGTGTCGATGAGGCCACCGAGCTTGTCGGTCTCGCTCGCACTCGCCTCGTTGCGCTGGTGGTGCTCGTCGAACTTCTTCATCTGCTCCTCGAGCACCCCTTCCTCGCCCGAGGTGGCGCCCTCCCACCCCTTCTTGAGGGTGCCCCACTCGCTGACGACCTCCTTGGCGTACTCGAACGGGCCGAACCGCAGGGTGCGGGCGACGATGTGGTCGCGCAGCTCGGCCGACTTCCGGCCGGTGATCCGCTCGAGGTAGGTGCGGTATGTCACGCCGGCCTTCGGCTTGTCGACGAGGTACATCGTGCGCAGGATGCTCGACACCTTCAGCGGGCCGCCGATCGGGTCACCAAAGCCCTGCAGGTCGCGCCACACCTGGGTGGCGATGTAGCCGTGGATGTCC
Source organism: Ilumatobacteraceae bacterium (assembly GCA_044867195.1). Taxonomy (GTDB): domain Bacteria; phylum Actinomycetota; class Acidimicrobiia; order Acidimicrobiales; family Ilumatobacteraceae; genus JALZMG01. Next base: position 14,986 of record JBIOUO010000349.1, on the reverse strand, counting down.
CCGAGCAGCGCTTCGGGCCCGGCCTCGGCATCGACGTACGCGCGCAGGCTCGCCCGTGTGTCGCCCTTCACCCAGCGCCGTACGAGGTACTGGGCGTAGGCCTGCCCGAGATCGCCTGACCACGTCACGAAGTCGCGGGGGTCGGACTGGTTGGCCCGCCGCAGGACCCGCGCCTTGAGGTCGTTGCCGGTCGGTGACGCGCTGAGCGCGCCATCGATCCCGGTCATCACGTGGGAGATGTCGACGGTCCCCATGCGCGTGTCGAACAGCTTGCGACCACCGGACGGGGCGAGGTCGGTCATGTCGAAGGCTTCGGCGATCGGGTTGGGCCGGGTCTCGATGTCGACGTCCTTGCCGCCGACCTGGATCCCGCGGCTGTCGACCATCGCCCGCCACGCCTCGCTGTTGAACCACATCTGGCGGATCTCGCTGGCGATCGCCTGCGGTGCCGCCGACGGGTACTGCCGCTCGACCGCTTCGACGAACAGGATGAAGTCCTCGATCGACTGCAGCCGGATCCGCTTGCCGGCCGGCCCGGTCATCGTCACCCGGTACGTCGCCGGGTCGATCGCCCACCGACCGCTGCCGCTGAGGACCCATGTCGCCGTCTCGATCCGGTCCTTCGTCATGGCATCCGGCTGGTAGCTCGGGTTCGCCGCCTTGGCGTTCTCGGCCTGCTTGAGGATGACGAACGCCTTCTCGACGCTGATGTGGTCGGCAGACAGCTTCTCCAGCTGGGCAGGGTCGATGACGATCTCGTCGCCCTTGACGTAGCGGACCAGCTCCTGGGAGACGTAGCCCCGGGCGAGCTTGCCGCGGACGTCGACTTCGACGTGCAGCCAACCGTGGTCTTGGCCAGTCACCCAGACCTTGGTGCCGGGAGCGAGGTCGGCGATCGTCGTGCGGTGTGGATCGTCGGAGTCCTTGCGCGGTGCCCGCCGGAGGGCCGCGCTCCAGGAGACGGCGATCTCGCCGCCCCATGGGAACTTCGCCCGGCGCGGATTGGGCGCCGCTCGGTCGCGCTGCACGACCGGCTGCCGCTGGGCGATGAGGAGGCCGACGGCGGCGTTGCCGGCCTCGCGCTGCAGCCCCAGGAGATCATCGGCGCCGAGGATCGACGGGGGCGCGTCTCTCACTCGGTGCACGATCCGGGCGGGTCGCCCAGCGCCGAATTTCCTGGCCGTCTGCCGGGCCCGGGATCGCTGTGTCGCCTTCATCGTCGATTCGGCGTCGGCGCGCCGTCGTCAGCGCCGCTTCTTGGCGGTGGCCGCTCTGGTCGCCGCGGCCTCGGCCTTGGCCTTGGCGCGCGCCGCCTTCTTGGCCGCCTTCTCGGCCTCCTCCTCGGCCTGGGTCTGGTCGCCGGCCTTCCAGCCCTTCGGCGCCCGCTTGTCGATCGTGCCCTTGCGCCAGTCGAAGTGCATCATGTCCTTGGCTCCGCCGTAGGCCCCGCCCCACAGCAGCCCGGCATCGCCGGCCAGAGCCTCGATCAGCTCCCTGGCGAGATCCATGTAGCCGGTCTTCTCCGGCTCCGTGTGGTACATGAAGTCCCACGGCGTGATCACCAGCTTGTCGGTGGCGATGCGTTGCTTCCACGACGCGAGGTCGCGGGTGTCTCCGGCCTTGCGGCGGGCCTCGACGAGGCCCTTCAGCTTCGCCCCGTCGATGTCGTCGGCGAGCCGCAGGTACTCGGCGAGCGTGTCCGAGGCGCGGTGGTGGACGTCCCAGAGGTGGCCGGCCGCGGCGGTGGCGTCCTTGCGCTTGTCCTTCGGGATGCCGATGGCCTGCTCGATGTCGAACTGCTCACCACGGATGAGGAACATCGCCCGCTCGATGATGCGCGGCGACCGGTTCAACATGTACTCGTCGTACTTGGCCTGTTCCTCGGCCGTGACCTTCTTGTCAGCGTTGGCGTCGAGCGTCGGCTTCTTGTTGCCGATGAACGGGTTCGTGGGGTGGTTGATGTCGACCGCCAGCCCGAAGCAGTGGAAGCTCGGGGCCGAGCCGCCGGTCGCCTTCTTCGGTGGGCGCAGCCCGTTGATCTGCTTGATCCCCATCTGGCCGGCGATCTGCGCCTTGCTCAGCCCCGGGAAGCGCTCGATCAGCCGCTGCTCGGCGATCTGCAGCCGGGAGTACAGCTCGGAGTGGATGCCGGCGACGTCGCCGCCGCTCTTCTCGATCGGCACGTCGAGGAACGCAGCGTCGAAGACCATTCCGCCCCACCACGTGTCGTCGTCGGTGCCGTTGTACAGCAGCGTGTTCGAGATGTCGTCGCGGTCCTGCTTCAGCCCGACCTTCGTGGCCTGCTTCATCGCCGCCTCGAGCGCCGCCTTCTTCTCCTCGGCGGTCAGGACCTTGGCCCCGGTTGCAGCCTTCGCCGCCTTCACCTTCTTCGGGTCGGGCGTGGTGGTGCCGGGAGCGGCTGACGTCGGCGTCGTCGCGGTCGGTCCGGGGGTGCCGACGACGGGTGGCGGCGACGTCACCGGGGATGGCGTCGCCGGTGCCGGCGACACGGGCGAGGTGAGCGCCGGCTTGGCGTAGCGGCGGCGGATCGTCCGCCAATCGTCGGCCATGTCGTCGCGGCCCTTCGGGATGCGGCCGCCGTGGAGCTCGGGATAGACGAGCGCGAACAGCGTGTCCGTGAGGTCCATCTCGTCGCGCTGGCCGAGCGACGACAGGACCATTGCCGCGGCCGACAGCTCGTCGGCGCCGAACGCGACCGTGACCGCGAACGCGGTGGCGGCCGCCGGCCCCAGCGGGCCGGCCTGGGCCTGCACCATCGTGGGCGTGATGGCGTCGACGCGCTGGGGGAACGTGAGCCCGCTCGAGCGTGTCGGGCCCGCCGCGGGCGCGGGGATCTGTGGTGGCAACGGCGCCGGCGGGGTCTGTGTCGGCGCCGGCGCTGTTGTCGCGGGCGCGATCGCGCCGGGCGACGCGGCACGGACCAGCGACTCGGTGACACCGGATCGCACGATCCCCTCGTGACCGACCTTGGCCTTGCGCACGAACACGACCAGGTTGCGCAGCACCGCGGCGTTGCCGCCGAGCGCGCCGGCGTGGGCACGGAACCAGGCGTCGATCCGCTGCTCGACCTCGACGTATCGCGCGTTGTACGAGACATCCTCCGGGTCCCAGTAGAGACGGACCTGCATCGCATCGTCGAGCCGGGCCTGCTTCTGCTTGGAGGACAGGGCCGGGTCGTCGAGGGCGGCGAGGTGCCCGTCGAGCATCCCCTCGAGCCACGTGGCGAACTGGTCGGCCTGGTTGAACTTGCCCTTCTTGGCGTGCAGGGCCTCGAACAGGACGAGCGTCTTCACGTTCGCCGGTGGCTTGAACTTGCCGCTGACACCGAGCACCCGGCCCGCGGTGAACCCGCTCCCGCTGTGTGAGGAGAGCACGAGCCGGAAGCTGGGTGGCGCCGCCGTCCAGGCGCCGAGCTCGGTGAGGCGGTCGAAGGCGTCACGGGTGTAGGCGCTGGGATCGATCGACCCGAACTCGGACTCGCCCACGCCCTGGGGCAGGATGCCGACGATCTGGCTCGACTTGGCGGCCTCGATCTGCTGGGCGATGCGGTCGCGCTCGACGTCGCGCACCTTGCCCGTGTCCCGGTGCTGGCGCCAGCCGGCGAAGCCGCGACTCTTCTTCTCGGTGTGCCCGTGGAGGTGGAAGAACACGTCCACCGGCGACTTCGTCTCGATCAGCTTGGGGACGAGGGCGATCGCCCGCCCCCGCCCCGCTCGTTCCTTGGCGTCGGACCTGGGCGCGCCCTTGACCTTCCCGGCCACCTTCTCGTCGGTCAGCTCCTCGGCGCTGGCCGTCTCCGCCGGGTTCGACTGCAGGCCCCCGACCAGCCCGTCGATCGGGATCCGGCGGATCCCGCCGACGGCGTGCTCCTCCACGTTCCACCCGGTCTTCGGCTCGCCAGGGGCGATGCCGCTGCCGACGCGGGTGTCGGCGTCGGCCCAACCCCCGACCCGCTGGAGCGGTCGCAACAACGACGTGACCGCCCGGTTCCCGGCCGCCCGCTGCAGCTCCACCACGGCGGGGGCTGACGGCATGGCGAGCGTCCGGGCACCGGCCGAGGTGGCGACGTGGTGCGCCGGATGCAACCCCTGCGTGCCGTGACCGTGCCGACGGCGGGTCGCTGTCGCTGCGGTTGCTCTCACCCGTCCCTCCGCCTCGCCGTGCCGGTCGCCGCGAACATCCTTGCCGTCAGCTTCGTCCACGGCGAACCGCGCGTCCAGCCATTCCACTCCGTCGGCACACGACCACGGGGCGGGACCGAACGGGCGACGTGAGCGCCCGCTCATCCGTGACGTGGAGGTCCTGCACAGCCGTCGTACAGCCGGCGTGAACCACGGACCGCGACGCTCTCGGCCAACGTCGTCCGGGAGGGAAGTGCAGATGTCCGTTCGAACCGCCGTCTTCGTGTACGCCGATGACCCGATCTCGCAGGCTGGCCTCGAGCAGCTGATGCGGGGCCGCCCCGAGGTCCACGTCGTGGCGACCGGGCAGATCGACGACGCCGTCGTCGCGGTCGTCGCCACCGACACCATCGACGAGGCGGCGATCCGCACCATCGGCGGCATCCAGCGCGACGGATGCCCGCGAGTCGTCGTCGTCGCCGGGCACCTCGACGAAGCCGGCATGCTGGCGGCGACCGAGGTCGGCACGCTGGGCATGCTGCGCCGGAGGGACGCGTCGTCGGAGGAGCTCATGCGCGTGGTCGGTCGGGTCGCCGCCGGCGACGCCTGCGTACCCCATGACCTGGTCGGCCAGCTGCTCGGAGCCGTGCGCCGCCTGGTGCGAGGCGGCACGGCCCTGTCCGCATCGAGCACGCCGGGACATCTCGCGCCGCGGGAGCGCGACGTGCTGCGGCTGCTCGCCGACGGCCAGGACACGCAGGAGATCGCTGCCACGCTGAACTACTCGGAGCGGACCGTGAAGGGCGTCATCCACGAGATCACGACCCGCCTGCAGCTGCGCAACCGTTCACACGCCGTCGCCTTCGCCCTGCGCAACGACCTCATCTGATGTTCGAGCGGAAGGCAAGCCTTCCGCTCGAGTGCAAGGAGCCGGCCTCCGGCCGGCACCCAGGCTGCAGGCGATCGACCGGCAAAGCCGGATCGATCGCCAGGCGGGGGCTCCGGCCCAAAGGCCTCTGGCCCCGCACCCCCGCCGCTCACGAGCGGTCCGTCGAACCTCGTTGCCTGAGCGGGCACGGGCTTGGTCCGTGCATCTGCCCGACCGGGCATTCCAGCGGACGACACGACCGTGCATCGTGGGACCAGCATGCTCCACGAGCTCGACTCCGCCCTGCGCGCCCTCGTGCAACGAGACGTCGCCGCCGATGGCGAAGTGGCCGTCGACTTCGACGCCCCGACGAAGGAATGGGCGAGCCACCGCAACCAGCCGACGATCAACATCTACCTGTACGACATCCGTCAGGACCTGCAACGCAACCAGTTCGGTGAGGTCACGGTCCGCGACGATGACGGCCTGATCGCCGAACGGCGGCCGCAGCCCAAGTTCTTCCGACTGGCCTACCTCGTCACGGCGTGGACCCAGCGCGCCGAGGACGAGCACCGACTGCTGTCCGCGCTGCTGGCGACGTTCGTACGGGTGGAGACGGTGCCGACGGAACTGCTGACCGGATCGCTGGCCGAGCTGGGGATCGCCGTGCCGATGGCCGTCGCCCTCCCACCGCCGCAGGACCGCGCTTTGTCCGACGTGTGGTCGGCGCTCGGTGGGGAGCTCAAGCCGTCGCTCGACGTGAGCATCATCGCCCCGCTGCTGCCGGACCGGTTGCTCGAGGTCGGTCCACCAGTGCAGGTCGAACCGGTGCTCAAGGTCGTCGACCGCTCGACGGGTGCGGGCGAGATCCTCGGCGCCCGGCCGATGCCCGACGACAGGGCGCCCGGCGTGCTCCCCGACCGCCGCCCCCCGCCTCGGCCCGTCGCCCCGCCTCCTCAGGAGCGCCGCGGCTCGCGGCGCCGGGCGAGGTCGTGACGGCGGTGATCCGGGCTCCGGGGGACGCGCCGGCCGACCCTTCGCTGCGCCACGTCCTCGGCCGCCTCGACGTGCTCCGCCTGCGCGTGGCGGCCCTGGTGGCCGCCCGGCGGGCCGTCGACGCCTCGCCCGACGACCCCTTCCTCGGGCTCTACCTGAGCGACGATCGCATCGACGAGCTGCTGCACAACGAGCGCGTCTGGGTCGATGCGGAAGTCGCGGCAGACCAGGCAGCCGCAGTCGAGCGCGACGCCGGCGCGGCCTCCGCACGCGGCGCCGAGCTGCGCACGCGCACGCTGGCCGCTCGCTGCGACCTCGACGCGCTGGACCTCGACATCCTGTTCGCGGCGATGGCGCCCGACATCGACGACCGCTTCGAGCGGTACTACGGCTACCTGAACGACGACGTGACCCGCCGGCGGGTGAGCATCGGCCTGGCGCTCGGGCTGAGTGGTGTCGAGGCTTCGAGCGGGGCGGGGCGCCGCCGTTTCGAGCCCGCCAGCGCGCTCGTCGGTTCGGCGCTGCTCGAGGTGGAGGAACCGGACCGGCCGTTCCTCACGCGGCCGCTGCGCGTCCCCGACCGGGTCACCGCCCACATCCTCGGCAGCGACCAGCCCGACGCGGTGCTCGACCTCGTCCTCCTCGACGCCCGGCCCACGGCCGAGCCGCCCGACGAGCCGCTAGCCCGCGCCATCGCCGAACCGGCGACCTTGGTCTACCTGCACGACCGCCAGGGCGCGGCGGCGCAGCTGGCGGTCGACGCAGCCGGCGCGGCCGGCGTTCGCCCGCTGGTGCTCGACCTGCACCGCGTGCTCGCCCGTTCCGACGTCGAGGGCATCGGCGCCGCTGCGATGCGCGAGGCCCGCCTCGCCGGGGGCGTGCTCGTCGCCGGCCCGGTCGACGAACTGGCGACCGCCAACCCGGGCGAGATCCAGCGCCTCACCGGCATGCCCGGCCGGCTCGTGCTGTTCGGTCATCGCCCATGGGACCCGGCGTGGGGGACGCGAGCCCCGTTCGTCGTCGAGACGACGCTGATGGCTGCGGATGCTCGGGCCCGGCTGTGGGCGTCCGCACTCGACGACCACGGCGGGACGATCGATCCCACACCCGCGGTCGGCCAGTACCGCCTCGGCGCGTCCCAGATCCGCCGGGCCGCCGAGGCGGCGGCGACGATCGCCCGGGTCTCCGAGCGCGAGCTGTCGATCGACGACCTTCGGCGCGGCGCCCGGCAGCAAAACGCCGCCGGGCTCGAGCACCTGGCCCGGCGCATCGAGTCCGAGGTGTCATGGGACGACCTCGTGCTCGCACCCGCGGTGGGCCTCGCCCTGCGCAACCTCACCGATCGCGTGCGCCACCGTGAGCGCGTCCTGCGGGACTGGCGAATGCGGCCCGGCGGCGGGCGCGGCAGCGGGATCACGGCGTTGTTCGCCGGCGACTCGGGGACCGGCAAGACGATGAGCGCCGAGGTGATGGCCGGCGCCCTGGGCATCGACCTGTACATCGTCAACCTGGCGACCGTCGTCGACAAGTACATCGGCGAGACCGAGAAGAACCTCGACCGGATCTTCGCCGAGGCGGCCGATGTCAACGGGATCCTGCTGTTCGACGAAGCCGACGCGCTGTTCGGTCAGCGCTCCGAAGTGCGCGACAGCCACGACCGCTATGCCAACATCGAGGTCGCCTACCTGCTGCAGCGGATGGAGTCGTTCGACGGGCTCGCCGTCCTGTCGACGAATCTTCGCTCCAACATCGACGAGGCGTTCATGCGCCGGCTCGACGCCGTGGTCGACTTCCCGATGCCCGACGTCGCCCAGCGCCTGCAGCTGTGGCAGCGCTGCCTCACGCCGCTCACCCTCGCCGACGACGTGGACCTGGCGTTCTGCGCCCAGGCGTTCGAGCTGTCGGGCGGCAACATCCGCTCGATCGCCATCACGATCGGCTACCGCGTCGCCGGCATCGGCCGGGCGGCGACGATGGGCGACGTGATCGTCGGCGTCGGCGAGGAGTACCGCAAGCTCGGCCGGCTGTGCCTGGAGGCCGAGTTCGGTCGCTATCACGGGCTGCTGCGTCCGGCCGGATAGCACACCCACCGGACGCTCCGGTTGGACCGCAACTGGGTGGCGACAGTCGCAGATCCGAGACCGCGGCCACCCAGATGGCGCGATGAGACCAGGACCACCCAGATGGCGCGGGGCGCGGCGTCCCGTTCGGGCAGTCGTGGTGCCCGAACGGCGGGACGGACGTGCGTTGCCCGCAGCCCGTATCCGACCCGAACATGGCGTCAACCACTGGGAGATGCGGAGGACCCATGCCGACCTACCTGTCACCGGGCGTCTACGTCGAGGAAGTCAGCTCGGGCTCGAAGCCCATCGAGGGGGTGGGCACGGCCATCGCGGCGTTCGTCGGCATGGCCCCGCAGGGCCCGCTGAACGCGCCGACGTTCGTCACCAACTGGCGCCAGTACGCCGAGAAGTTCGGCGACATCACGGCCGGCGCCTACCTCGGCCATGCCGTGTACGGCTACTTCCTGAACGGCGGCGGCTCCTGCTACGTCGTGCGCGTCGGGAGTGACGGCAACGGCAGCGAGAGCGTCACCATGTCGACGGCCCGCGCCCGCGTTGGGGACCTCGAGATCCGCGCCCTGGAGGCCGGTCCGGCAGGCAACAACACGACGATCGAGGTGTCCGACCCGCCCGAGGGCTCGCCGGAGGGCACCGTGCGCATCGTCATCACCCGTGGCGACGAGCGCGAGGAGCACGAGGCGGTGCCGCTCTCCGGTCGCGGCAACGTGGTCAACACGCTCAACCGATCGCGCCTCGTGCGCGTCGAGGTGGAGAACGTGACCGGCCAGTTGGAGCAGCTGCCGCGCGGCATGTCCAGCCTGTCCGGTGGCGAGCTCGTCCAGGTGGATGTCGCCGAGGCCCGCCTCAGCCCCGACGACTACGTCGGCGACCCCGCCGACCGCACGGGGTTCGCCGGCCTCGAGACGATCCCCGAGGTGACGATGGTCGCCGTCCCGGACGCGATGGCCGCGTTCCAGCAAGGCGTCATCGACCTCGAGGGCCTAAAGGCGATCCAGCTCGGCATGATCGCCCACTGCGAGCTGATGGGCAACCGCGTCGCGGTGCTCGACGCCCCACCGAGCATGAACGCCCAGCAGATCCGCGACTGGCGGATGGACGGCGCCGGCTACGACTCGAAGTTCGCCGCCCTCTACTGGCCGTGGATCAAGGTCTTCGACTCCTCGACCGGCGAGAACCAGTTCGTGCCGCCGAGCGGTCACGTCGCCGGCATCTTCGGGCGCAACGACGACACCCGTGGCGTGCACAAGGCACCAGCCAACGAGGTGATTCGCGGCGCCATCGACCTCGAGGTGAACATCACCAAGGGCGAGCACGACTCGTTGAACCCGGTGGCCGTCAACTGCATCCGGTCGTTCCCCGGCCGGGGCATCCGCGTGTGGGGCGCCCGGACGCTGTCGAGCGACCCGGAGTGGCGCTACCTCAACGTGCGTCGGTTGTTCAACTACCTCGAGGACTCGATCCTCAACGGGACGCAATGGGCGGTCTTCGAGCCCAACGACAACGCGCTGTGGGCGAAGCTGCGTCGCAGCATCGCCGCCTTCCTGGTCAACGAATGGCGCAAGGGGGCGCTGTTCGGCTTGACCCCGGCGGAGGCGTTCTTCGTCAAGTGCGACGCCGAGACGAACCCGGCCGAGGCGATCGACGTCGGCCAGGTCACGTGCGAGGTCGGCGTGGCGCCCGTCAAGCCCGCCGAGTTCGTGATCTTCCGCCTGTCGCAGTTCTCGGGCGGCACGAGCCTCGTCGCCGAGTGAGCGCGCCCACGGGCGAGCGAACCACTGTCACGGAGCCTCACGTAACCAACAGGAGATGAACCAATGGCCCTTCCGGACCTCGACACCTCCGTCGGACACTCCTTCGGCCTGGAGTTCGACGGCATCGTGATCACCGCCATCCAGGAGGTCTCGGGCCTCAAGATGGAGCAGGACGTGATCGAGCTGAAGCAGAACACGCCCGACGGCAAGTTCATGATCAAGAAGCTGCCGGGACGGCCGAAGGCCGGCGAGGTGACACTCACCCGCGGCCTCACCGCCGACACTTCGTTCGAGGAGTGGGTCAACTCGTCGCATTTCGGACAGATGGCCAACGCCCGCAAGGGCGGGGCGATCATCGTGTTCGACTACGAGGGCAACCCGATCAAGCGCTACAACCTCACCAACGCGTGGCCGAAGAGCCTGGAGATCGGCTCGCTGAAGGCTGGTGACACCAACGTGCTGACCGAGAAGCTGACCATCACCTACGAGGTGATGGAGGCAGGTGGCGGCTGATGCGCCGGACGTTCGACACCCTCGAGCGTGAGGATGCCTCGACGTCCAGCGACCTCCTCCGCACGACGTTCGAGTTCGAGCTGCCACGCGGCTACGTGGACCCGAGCGGCACCGTGCACCGCCAGGGCACGATGCGTCTGGCCACGGCCCGCGACGAGCTGGTGCCGCTCGCCGACTCGCGCGTCAAGGAGAACCCCCCGTATCTCACCGTGGTCCTGCTCGCCCGCGTGGTCGAGCGGATCGGCACGGTCGAGGACGTCCACCCCGGCGTCATCGAGAACCTGTTCGCGTCCGACCTGGCGTTCCTGCAGGACCTCTATCGGCGCGTCAACCAGGAGGGCCACGCCCGCGCCGGGGTGGAGTGCCCGGCGTGCGGCAGGGAGTTCACGGTCGACCTGACCGGTGGTCGCCTGGGGGAATCGTGACCCACGACGAGGCCGCGCTGTACGCCGAGGTGGCCTTCGTGGGCGCCCACTACCACTGGTCGCTGGCCGAGATCCTGGACCTCGAGCACGCCACCCGGGCGCGCTTCATCCGTGCCGTCCACGACCTCGGGCTCGCCCGCTGATCGGCATGCGATGTGGCCGTTCGGACGCAACCGGCGGACCGCTGAGTCCGCGCCGCCATCGGGCGGTGCCGCGACTGTCGCCGTGCACCGAGCAGGGCCGAACGCCTGGCGAACGGCGTCTCCGCTCGCCATGGTCCAGACCACGCACGCAACGATCGACACCGACTTCACGAGCCGGCTGACGACCCGCGCCAACCCGTCGTTCCTCGCCGCCCTCGGCCACCACGTGCTCCCCGACGCACCGTCCGGTTCGGTGCACGGCCTCGCCACGCCGACGGCTGCCGCGCCCCGGACGTTCGCCCCACGGCCCGGCGCGGCGGCGGCCCAACGCCTCGTCGCCGACGGGCCGCCGCTGGCATCGTCGTTCGCCTCCGTCGACGCACCCGTCGCGGCCATCCCCGAGGCGGCGCCGTTCGCTGTGCCGGCTTCATCGCCACCGGACCCGCCGGTGCGGCCGCTGGTCGACGCGTCGAGCGTGGAGCTTCCCGCGGTCCGGGCACCGTCGTTCGCCCTGCATCCCGTGCAGCGCGACGTGATCGACCTGCCGCAGGAGCCTGAGGGTTCTCGCCAATCGTTGGACGTGGAGACCACCGAGTGGCCGCCTCACCCGACAGTTGGGGCAACCGGCACCTCTCCCGCCCTCGTTCCCGATCAGCCGGGTGACGACTCGCCCGCGGTCGCGCCCACGATCGGTACCGACATTCCGTCGGCGGCGCGCGCTGTCGCTGACTCCGCCACGTCGGCGGGCGACACCTCACGTCAGGTCGTGGTGGCGCGTGAGGTCCCCTCCCCGACAGCTACCACCCGCCAGAGGCCGCGCATCGGCGCGCCGATCGAGCGCGACTCGCCACGCGGAACGGCGTCCGTGCCGACTCGTGGCCCTGACGTTCAGGCTTCCACTATCCCCGCGACGAGTCGGCGAGCAGCGGCGGCACAACCTCCGCCCGCGGACCCGGACGCCGGCGTCGCGCCCACGTTCCCGTCGGTTCCGGAGACCACCCCGGCGCCGGCACCGGACGCCATTGACGCTCCGGCCGGCGAGGTCCCGACACCGGCAGTCCCCGCCCCCACGGGGTTGGTCGGTGAGGCGCCGCTGACCGCGCAGCGCGCCGCCACAGGCCACGACCACCAGGCAGCGAGCTCCGCGTCGTCGACGCAGCCAACGACTGTGCAACCGCCGCCGACGACCGTGCAGCCGACGCCATCGACCCCCACCGACCGGCCCACTCCAGCGATCGGCGCCGCCATCCAGCGCACCGCTGACGAACCCGAGCTGGCGCCCACCCCCGGATCGCGCCCCAGCGCGACCGTCGTGTCACAGCTCTCCCCCTCGGTATCGGCGACCGCGCCGGCGACGACCTCCCCGCACCGGCCGGCGCCGGCCGCCGGCGCGGCTATCCAGCGCCACGGCGACCAGCCTGAGCTGGCGCCCACACTCGGAGCGCCGCCGTCCCCACCGGACTCCCCGCACGAGCTGGTTCCGACGCCGGTGACGACCCAGCGAGCGTCGTCGGAGCTGCGGCGACAACCTGACGTCGGGCGACCTGCACTCGACACGGCTGCGCCACGTCCCGCGGAGGCGCCGCTCGTCGGATCGGTTGACGCAGAGTCCGTGACCATGCTCGGCGAGCCGGCGCGCTCATCATCGTCGGCTGCGGCGGTCCTCGCGGCCCCGGCCCAACCGCCGACCAAGGACCGGAGCGTGCGGGTGGCCGGCCCGAACCCGATCGAGCCGGTCGTCGCCCGGTCGGCTGCGCACCCTGTCACGGCGGACGCGGTCGTCCACGACGCACCCCTGCTGGGCGACCGGACGGCCATCGCGTCGCGCGATCAGTGGGGGAACGGTCGCGTCGACACCGCGTCGGCTTGGCCGGCAGCCATCGCGCCCGACCCGGTCGGGCGAGCCGTGCCCGAGGCCGGCGCCGTCGGATGGCCCGCCGGGCCACTCTCCCTGCCGACGTCGCGTGGGGTCACGACGACCCCGACCGTCGCGCGGTCGGCGACAATCGCGCGCGGAGCGAGTCGCCCGGCCTCGGTGGCGCCCGCCGAGGGCTGGTTGTCGGCGATCACGCCCACGGAGGCACAACCGGCGACGCCGGCACCGACTCTCACGCGCTCGGTCGCGATGTCGGCGACGGTGTCCCGCCTCGTGGCCGCGGCCTCCTCGCCAGCGTCGGCGGACATCGCCGCGCCGATGGCCGCGGACGTGCCGCTGCCGTGGGTGCAGCGCCGGGAGGACGACGCGACGACCGTGACGACTGCTCCGTCGGCACCGCCGGCCGCCGGGTCGAGCGACGCCGCGGCGTCGTCGGCGGTGACCGTCGACACCGGCGAGCGCCCGACGAAAGAGCCCACCGACGCCGAGATCCAGCAACTCGCCCGATCCCTGTACCCGCAGCTGCGCCGCCAGCTCGGCCGCGACCTGTTGCTGGATCGCGAACGGCTCGGCTACCGCACCGACATCCGCTACTGAGACCCGAGGAGCACGCCGTGGCCGACGAGAACGACACCGCCGTCGCCGTCTACTTCGAGGTCCACGTCGACGGCTACGACCTCGGCGCGTTCACCGGCTGCGACGGCCTCGGCGTAGAGGTCGTGATGGAGCAGCGCGAGGAGGGTGGGATGAACGGCTTCGTCCATCAGCTCCCGGGGCGTCTGAAGTACACCAACGTCAAGCTCACCCGGCCGGTGAACTCGGACACGATGAAGATCGCGGCCTGGTTCAGCTCGATGAACACTGTGGTGCGGCGCACGATGGCCCAGATCGTCGCCAAGAACCACGACGCCACCACGGTGTTCGTGTGGAACCTGAACGGCGTGCTGCCCGTGCGCTGGACCGGCCCGTCGCTGTCCGTCGATTCGAACAAGGTGGCGACCGAGACGCTGGAGCTCGCCCACCACGGCTTCCTCGAGACGGGGCTCGCCTGATGGCCGCCATCCCCGCCCAGTACGCCAAGGCGCAGTTCGAGCTGCGGGAGCCGGTGGCCGGCGACAAGAGCTTCACACCCGGTGCGCCGATCGGGCTGATCCGCTTCATGTTCAACCCCAAGGACTACAGCATGAGCCTGCAGTCGGGGTGGAACTTCAAGCCCTCGAAGAAGTCCGCCGAGCCGCCGGAGTTCACCGGCCACCAGATCCGCACGCTCGAAGTGGAGGTGTTCCTCGACGCCACGGAGGAGCCCCAGGGCACCGTTGCCGGCTCCGTCGACTCGCTGTTCTCCACCGTCCGCCCGACTGCGGCGTCGCTCGCTGCCAACACGCCGTTCCCCCCGATCGTCGTGTTCTCGTGGGGGGCGTCACGGCCGTTCGTCGGCGTCGTCAAGTCGGTCAGCGCGACGATGAACCTGTTCCGCCCGTCGGGCCTGCCGGTGCGGGCGACGTGCAAGGTGTCGCTGCAGGAGTTCGACCCACCGCTCGGCGGCCAGAACCCGACGTCCGGCGCGCTGCGCAGCATGAGCTCGCACCGCGTGCGGCTCGGCGACTCGCTGGCCTCGATCGCCGGGGCGCACTACGGGGACCCGACGATGTGGCGGGCGATCGCCAACGTCAACGAGATCGAGGATCCGTTCAACGTGCGTGTCGGCACCGACCTGCTCATCCCCGCTCCCGCCGACGCCCATACGCTCGCCTGAGACCGCGATGGCCGCCCAGCGCTCCACCAACGCCTTCGAGATCAAGGTCGGTGGGACCCCGTTGTCCGACGCACTCGCCGGCGCGCTCCTCGAGGCGCACGTCGAGGACGAGGTCAACCTCCCCGACACGTGCGAGCTCGTCTTCCGCGACCCGATGCGCACCGTGATCGGCACCGGGCACTTCGAGATCGGCGCCACACTGACGATCGCGGTGGTGTCCGAGGCGTCGACCGGCGGGGCGGTGATCTTCGACGGCGAGGTGACGGCGGTGGAGGCGGAGATCGAGCGCGACCAGACGCTCACGATCGTGCGCGGCTACGACCCCACGCACCGCCTGCAGCGGGGCACGACGACCGAGACCCACCTCGACGTCACGTACGGCGACATCGCCGGCAAGATCGCCGGTCGCCACGGGCTGGCGCAGGGCGACGG
>JBIOUO010000348.1:0-4623 GCA_044867195.1 Ilumatobacteraceae bacterium | reverse complement strand
GCGGCGAGGCACTCGGGGAGGTGATCCGCGGTGGGCACCGAGGCCTGTGTCGTGGTCATGTCGGTCGGGATCTCCTTGATCTCGATCCGAGCATGGCGGGGCGGTCTTGAGACCGGCATGAAGGCCGGCATGAGACGCCGAGTGGGGCGTCAGACCTGCTCAGCGGCGCTGGACGGTGGCCTTGGCGACGTCGCGGAACGGTACGTCGCGATCGACCTCCGGCTCGCGGGGGAGGCCGAGCACGCGCTCACCGATGATGTTCCGCTGGATCTGGTCGGTACCCCCGCCGATCGAGGTGAAGAAGGCGTTCAGCGACAAGAAGTTGGCGTCGTCGCCGAGCGGGTTGTCGCGCCCGTACAGCAGCGCTTCGGCGCCGACGACGATGCGCTGGACATGGGCGCCCTCGTGCAGGATCCGCGACATCGCCAGCTTGCCGAGCGACAGGATCGGTGACGACGAGCCCTGCTCGAGCTGCGACTTGGCGCGCAGGGCGTTCCAGCGGTTGACCACCCGCAGCGTGTGGACGCGAGCGATCGCCTGGCGCACGGTGGGGTCGTAGTCCCGGCCCATCCGCCGGGCGAGTGCCCACAGGTCGACGTCAGTGTCGGGGGACGCAGGAGCCATCGGGTCGCCGTCGAGCTCGTCGGCGGCCTCGCCGCCCGCCGCCTCCTCGGTCATCCCGCCATCAGTGTCGGCACCCGCCGGGCGCTTCTCGGTGCTGCGCGGTCCCCGCGCCACGTCGCCCATCACCGAGCGCTCGTAGGCCAGCGCGGTCTGCAGCACCCGCCACCCGCCGTCGAGCGGCCCGACGAGATGGTCGGCGGGGACGCGCACTTCGTCGAGGAAGACCTCGTTGAAGTGGCTCTCGCCGGTGATCTGGCGGATCGGGCGGACGTCGACGCCGGGCTGGCGCATCGGGCACCAGAAGAACGAGATCCCGCGGTGCTTGGGCACATCCCAGTTGGTGCGGGCGACGAGCATCCCGTACTCGGCCTCCTTGGCGCCCGACGTCCACACCTTCTGGCCGTTGACCACCCACTCGTCGCCGTCGCGGTCGGCCCGCGTCTGCAGGCCGGCGAGGTCGGAGCCGGCGCCCGGCTCGGAGTACAGCAGGCACATCTTGACGTCGTCGAGCAGCAGGCGGCGGATGAACAGCTGCTTCAGCGCGTCGGTGCCGAACGACAGCACCGTGTTGGCCCACAGGTTGTGCTGGTCCTGGGCCGCGCCGGGCGCGCCGGCGCGACGGAACTCCTCGGCGATGACGCCAGCGGTGTCACCGTCGAGGTGGCGGCCGAACCACTCCTCGGGCCACGTCGGCACCGCGTACCCGGCGTCGACGACCTGCTCCAACCACTCACGGCGGCGGATGTCGGTACGCCAGTGCTCGGCAAGCCAGCTGCGCACCTCCTCGCCCAGCGTGGCGGACGCATCCCCGGTTGGCATCGGGCCATGCGTACCAGATCGGCGCCCGGCGACGATGAGTTGGCGCCCGCCATCGGGTCCCTCCATCGACGACGATGACGGCGAGGAGGACGAGATGGACGGATTCACCGCCAGCGGGCTGGCGCGGCTGGACCGGGTGATGGCCGGCCACGTCGAGTCCGGCAGCGTGGCCGGGCTCGTATCGGCCGTGTCCCGCCGCGGCGGCGAGGCGCATGTCGGGTGGGCGGGCACCGCCGAGGAGCGAGGCGCCGGCGCCGCCGTTGGCCGGGAAACCATCTTCCGGCTCTCGTCGGACTGAGCGAGCAAGAAGCATTGGAGGGTTTCCGCCAATGGAGGGTTTGGCCGGGGGATGCCCCCGCGGAAACCCTCCGACGGCGGAAACCCTCCAACGGGGCGGGGTCAGGAGGCTTCGGCGGCGGCCATCACGGCGCCGTCGTCGCGCATGTAGATGCTCTGCCGGGGCACTGCCATGACCCCGCGCAACGCCGGCTCGAAGTGCTCGAGCGGCAGCGTGGCGTACGACGGGTCGAACGCCGGCTGGTCGTACTCATGACAGAACGTCGCCGTGCGGTCGTAGAACTCGTGGCCGGCGTACTGGTCACGCATGTCCCGGTCGAGCCCCAGATGGTGGAAGAAGTAGTAGCCCTGGAAGACCGCGTGGTGCTCGACCATCCAGTGATTGGCCGGCGACACGAACGGCTTCAGCACCGCGGCGGCGATGTCGGCGTGGTTGTACGGGCCGAGGATGTCGCCGATGTCGTGGAGCAGGGCGCACACGACGTACTCGTCGTCCTCGCCCGCCCGGTAGGCGCGCGTGGCCGTCTGCAGCGAGTGCTCCAGGCGGTCGACCGCGAACCCGCCGGCGTCGCCCCCGAGCAGGCGCAGGTGCGCCAGCAGCCGATCGGGCAGCGCGGCGGCGAACGCCTGGTTGTGCTCGGCGATGATGCTCCAGTCGAGGGCGGTGCCCTCGGTCATGGCGTGGAACGTCGCTCGCGGCGACCCGACTTCGTCGACGGTCATCCTGACCTCCTCGGAGCTGGTGAGCCGACGGAACGCTACCCGTCCGTACGATCGAGCCATGCGCCGCACGCTGTTCGACGACACCCACGAGGCGTTCCGCGCCTCGTTCCGCGCCTTCCTCGAGCGCGAGGCCGTCCCGAACATCGCCAAGTGGGACGCCGCCGGCATCGTCGACCGGCAGCTGTTCTCGGTCGCCGGCGCCCACGGGTTCCTCGGCATGGAAGTCCCCGAGGAGCTCGGCGGGGGTGGGGTCCGCGACTTCCGCTTCAACGTCGTCATCGCCGAGGAGGTGCAGCAGGCGGACCTCAACGCCGCCGGCCTCGGGCTGACGCTGCACAACGACATCTGCCTGCCGTACTTCCTGCACCTGACGAACGACGAGCAGCGGCGGCGCTGGCTGCCGGGCATCTGCAGCGGTGAGCTGATCACGGCCGTGGCGATGACCGAGCCGGGCATCGGTTCGGATCTCGCGTCGATGACCACCACCGCGCTGCGCGATGGCGACCACTACGTCGTCAACGGGTCGAAGACGTTCATCACCAACGGGATCAACGCCGACCTCGTGATCACCGCCGTCAAGACCGACCCGGCCCAGCGTCACCGCGGGATGTCGCTGCTCGTGCTGGAGCGGGGCATGGACGGCTTCGAGCGCGGTCGCAACCTGGACAAGATCGGGTTGCACGCCCAGGACACGGCCGAGCTGTTCTTCGACGATGTGCGCGTGCCGGTGGCCAACCGGCTCGGCGAGGAGGGCGCCGGGTTCCTCCAGCTCGTCACGAACCTGCCACGCGAGCGCCTGTCGATCGCCGTCACCGGCGTCGCCGCGGCGCGGGCGGCGTTCGATCGCAGCCTCGCCTACGCCACCGAGCGCCGGGCGTTCGGCCAACCGATCGGGTCGTTCCAGCACAACCGCTTCGTGCTCGCCGAGATGGCGACCGAGATCGCGATCGCCCAGACGTTCGTCGACCGCTGTGTTCTCGCCCTCGACGCCGGCGAGCTGACCGCCGAGGAGGCGGCGATGGCCAAGTGGTGGTGCACCGAGCTGCAGGGCCGCGTCGTCGACCGCGGCGTGCAGCTCCACGGCGGGTACGGCTACATGACCGAGTACCCGATCGCCCGCGCTTTCGCCGACGCCCGGATCACGCGTATCTACGGGGGCACGACCGAGATCATGAAGGAGATCATCGGCCGCTCGCTCGGCATCTGAGCTTCAGCGGAAAGGCGGAGCCTTTCCGCTGACTGCAACGAGCCGGCCTTCGGCCGGCACCGAAGAATTGCTGCCGATCGACCAGCCAAGCTGGATCGATCGGCGATCGGGGGGCTCCGGCAGGAGCCTCTGCCCCCCGAACCCCCCGCCGACGTGTGCCTTTCCGCTGAAGAATTGGGGAACCATCGCCGGGCGGGCGGCGTACAACTGGGAGCGAGCCGGTAGACCGGCTGGCCGGGGTAGGCGCCCTGGGATAGCCTGGCCTCGGGAGTCCGTGCCGGGCGGAGAGGGTCAGTGACAGTCGCAGTGAGCAGCAGGAGAGGGGTGCGGCGCGTCGCTCTCATCGCCGCGGCCCTGCTCACGACGTCCGGCCTGCTCGCGCCCAGCGCACCGGTGGTGGCCGCTCCATCGCCTCCCAGCGAGGCGCCGATGTCGCCGGTGGTGCAAGGCGTCCTGGCCGGCGACCTGGTCATGGCCGGCAACTCGAACCTCCTCGCGGCCGGTGGCTGGCGCAGTGAGGAGCGAGCGGTCGCCGACGTCGACGGCGATGCCACCGAGCTGTGCGTCGGCCGGCGATACGTGCCGGCGGCGTGCGGCGAGAACTCGAGCTCGGCGACGCTCGACGTCCCGGCCGGCGCGCACATCGTCGCCGCCCGGCTGTACGTCGACACGACGTTGTCGTCGGTGGTCAGCCCCGTCCGGGTCCGCCTCGACGGCCCGGCGCCGGGCTTCGACTACACCGAGCTGGCGACGACGACGCCCGGCATCCCCAAGCTCGGCGAGTACGCCGGAAGCTCCGGGCGAGGAAGCCGGCCGCTCCGCCAGGCGGTGTGGGACGTGACGTCGTACGTCCAGGCCGCCGGCGCCGGCACCTACACGGTCGCCGACATCATGTTCGAGCGGGCGGGGGCGTTCCTGCCGTACGCCTCGTGGGCGCTGGTGGCGGCGTACGA
>JBIOUO010000347.1:0-2397 GCA_044867195.1 Ilumatobacteraceae bacterium | reverse complement strand
AGACGAATCCCGCCCAGATCGTCGGAGGCGTGGCGGCCACCGGCATCGTGACGGTCACGTACGCTCGGCGGCGATGCGACTGCGGCGACGAGTGCGACGGATCAAGCGGCTGGCCTACCTGGGCGTGCTCGTGGGGGGCGTGTTCGCCCTCCGGCGGGCCAAGGCGCAACGCGACGCGCGAACGAGCGTCGGCCAGCCGGCATCCTGGCCGCCGCTCGAGCTCGGCGAGCCACCGGTTGCCGCGGTCGGCGCGCTGGTGTCCGACGAGCCGGGCTCGACCCCGTCGCCTCGGCTTGCCGACGCGCCGGTGCGCAGTGACGAGCCGGTGGCCGCGGTCGGTGAGATCGCCAGCGACGAGCCGGCGGCGTCGTGGGTCGCCGCCGACCATGCGGGCGCGTGCCCGTCGTCGCACCCGGTCAAGGTCAACGGCAGCTCGGGCATCTACCACTTGCCCGGCAGCCAGTTCTACGACCGCACGCGGGCCGATCGGTGTTACGTCGACGCCCCGGCGGCCGAGGCCGACGGCTACCGTGCGGCGAAGAGGACGAGCGCCAGCGAGTCCGACTCGGAGCAGACGGACACGAGCCCGGAGGCGGGCCCCGCCGGGGAGCACGCCTCGTGACCAGGGGAGGTCGAGGAACGTGAGGGTGATCGTCGACTACGACGTGTGCGCATCGACGGGAAGCTGCATGCAGGTGTGCCCGGAGGTGTTCGAGGTCCGCAGCGACGGCTACCTCTACGTCCTCCAGGAGGAACCGCCCGAGGAGCTACGCCCCAAGGTCACCGAGGCCGCCGACCTGTGCCCGACCGGGGCGATCACCGTCGAAGACTGACCGCATTGGAGTGTTTCCGCCGTCGGAGTGTTTCGACGGGGAGGGCCCCAGCGGAAACCCTCCATTGGCGGAAACACTCCAATGGCGTGATCGCTAGCGTGCGCTGGCGATGGGGTTCCACGAGCGCCTGGCGAAGGCGTGGACGGCCTCCGGCTCGATGCTCTGCGTCGGGCTCGACCCCGACCCGGCGTCGCTGCCGGCGCACATCGGCCGCACGCCCGAGGGCATCCTGCAGTTCTGCATCGCGATCGTCGACGCCACGGCCGATCTGGTCTGCGCGTTCAAGCCGCAGTTCGCCCACTTCGCCGCCCAGCGCGCCGAGCCGCAACTCGAGGCCGTGTGCCGCTACGTCCGCGAGCGCTACCCCGACGTCGTGCTCGTGCTCGACGCCAAGCGCGGCGACGTCGCCTCGACCGCCGAGCACTACGCGCGGGAGGCGTTCGGCCGCTACGCCGCCGATGCAGTGACCGTCAACCCATACCTCGGCACCGACGCCGCGGCGCCGTTCCTCGCCGCCGGCGGCGTGCTCGCGCTGTGCCACACGAGCAACCCCGGCAGCGCCGAGATCCAGGACGTCGACGCCGGCGGCCGGCCGCTGTACGAGCGGGTCGCCACGATGGTCGCCGACCGCTGGTCGCAGCTGGGCGACGCCGGGCTGGTCGTCGGCGCGACGTTCCCCGCCCAGCTGGCGGCGGTGCGGGCGATCGCCGGCGACCTGCCGATCCTCGTGCCGGGCGTCGGCGCCCAGGGCGGCGACCTCACCGCCTCCGTGGCTGCCGGATCGACCGGCGCAGGCAGCGGGCTGATGATCAGCTCGTCGCGCGCTGTGCTCTACGCCTCGCCTGGCGCCGACTTCACCGACGCCGCCCGCGAGGTCGCCCGCCGCACGCGCGACGCGATCAACTCGTGCGTCAGACCTGAGTGACCGGCGACGGGTCGGCGAGCGCGTCGAGGATCTCCTCCAGGCCGCCGATCGGGCTCGGACCCGGCTCGAACTCGTCCACCGTCAGGGTCACGAAGGTGGCGTCGTCAAGGTCGACGAGATGCCACGAGAGCGCGACTTCGACCTCGTCGCTCCCCCGTTCGGCGGCGATCCAGTCGGTGCGCACGCCGTTGTGGTCGGTGGTCGTGACGGTCGTCCACCGGGCCCAGGACCAGCGCACCAGCTCGTCGATGTGGGTGCGCACCTCGGCGGCCGGGCGGGGGACGAGGCGGCAGACGTGATGGGTCCACATGGCAACGCTCCTGGCTTCGGCCGGCCGGCAGCCGGTGTCGCACCAGTGTCGCGCGCCACACATGGAGCACGCATGATTCCTGCATGACGCGAGAAACGCGAACCGATCGTCGAGCCGCGCCGTACTGGCCACCATGCACCACGACGAGCGCCCGACCGCCACCCCCCGAACGCCGCTGATGCCGGCGTACTTCCTCGGCCGCCCGGCCGAGCTCTACCGCGTCCGCTACCTGCGCACCCGCCGGTCGATCACCCGCTGAAGCGCGCAGCTCGCCTCACGGGCGGGCGAACGGCTGCGGCTCCTCCTCCCGGCGAGCGCTGAGCGCGGGG
>JBIOUO010000346.1:0-20757 GCA_044867195.1 Ilumatobacteraceae bacterium | reverse complement strand
CCGGCGTCCGCATCGAGCGACGGAGCCTCCTGCGCGCCGTCGGTCCGGGCGAGGTCACGCTGCGCGACCGATACACCGGCCTCGATCGCGTCCTGCCCTGCGCGGCGCTCGTCGACTGCGGGTTCCGCCTGCCTTCGGAGCCGCTGACCGGCGCCGTGGCCCAGGCCGGCGACTGCGTCGCCCCGCGCACCGTCCACGAGGCGATCCTCCAAGCCCGCCGGGTAGCCCTCGCCCTTTGAGGGCTGCAGCGGGCAGGCGGAGCGTACGGTCTCATGGGGCGGGGGGTTCGGATCTCCCCGGCGCAACCTGCGGTTCCGCCGGGGGCCCCTTCGGGGCTCCCACCCACCCGAGGCCTTTGGGCCGGAGCCCCCCGTCCGCCGATCGATCCGGCTTGGCCGGTCGATCGGCAGCAATTCCTCGGTGCCGGCCGACGGCCGGCTCGTTACAGCTCAGCGGAAAGGCGAAGCCTTGCCGCTGAACATTCAGTCCGGGTGGTCGCGGAGGGCGAGCGTCGCCGCGTGGTGGCCGCACATGCCGTGGACGCCGCCACCGGGCGGCGTCGACGACGAGCAGAGGTAGACGCCGGGGATCGGCGTTCGCCACGGATGCAGGCCGAGCGCCGGGCGGGCCACGAACTGGCGCCAGTCGGCGACGCCGCCGGAGATGTCGCCGCCGATCAGGTTCGGGTTGTACGCCTCGAAGTCGGCCGGCGACATGCGGTGGCGGGCGATCACGACGTCCCGGAAGCCCGGCGCGAAACGCTCCAGCTGGCGCTCGACGACATCGGTCATGTCGACGGTCGAGCCGGGAGGCACGTGGCAGTAGGACCAGAGCACGTGCCGTCCCACCGGTGCGCGGCTGGCGTCGCAGGCCGTCGGCTGGGCGGCGATGATGAACGGGCGCTCGGCGTGGCGGCCGGCGGCCATCGCCGCTTCGGATTCCACGACGTCGGAAAGCGGGCCGGCGACGTGGACCGTGCCCGCCCGCGCCACAGCAGGGTTGCGCCATGGCACCGGCTCGGACAGCGCGTAGTCGAGCTTGAAGACACCCGGCCCGGGCCGGAACCGGGACCACCGACGGCGCGTGCGGTCCGGGAGGCGGTCGCCGGCCATCGCCGCCAGCTGGCGCGGCGAGACGTCGGCGAGCACGATCGGCGCGGGCGGAAGCGCGGCCAGGTCGTCGACGCGTTGGCCGCAGACGACCTCGCCGCCGTGCTCGGCGAGGATCGCCACCAGCGCGTCGACGAGCGCCTGCGAGCCGCCCTTGGCGAACGGCCATCCGGCGATGTGGGCCAGCGCCCCGAGGACGAGCCCGACGCCGGCGGACATCGTGCGGTGCAGCGCCAGCTCGGAATGGGCGGCGAGTCCGGCGAGCAGCGCCCGGCCCTCCTCGGTGGCCAGCCGCCGGCGGGCCAGCTGCTCGCCGCCGCGCAGTCCGGCCGGGGCGAACCGGGCGAGCCGCAGCGGATGGCGGGGCACCGCCAGCGGTGAGAGCAGGTCGCCGACGAGCCCCAGTCCTCCGCCGACGAGCGGGGCCATGAGCCGCCGCCATGCCGGGCCGTCGCCCGCGAGCCCGGCGGCCGTGTCGTCGAGCGAGTGGTGGAGGAAGGCGGCGGCCCCGCCGTCGAGCGGGTGGGCGAGGGCGATCTCCGGGTGCAGCCACAGCAGGCCGTGGTCGGCCAGCGGCAGTCTGCGCAGGGCCGGCGAGCCGAGACCGAGGGCGAGCACGGTCGAGCACACGTCGTGACGGAAGCCGGGTGCGGTGAGCTCCGCCGTGCGGCACCCGCCACCCGGCGTGGCCGCCGCCTCGAGCACGAGGACCCGCCGCCCGGCGCCGGCCATCGTGATCGCCGCGACGAGACCGTTGGGGCCGGAGCCGATGACGATCGCGTCGTGCTCGGTCGCCATCACGCGTGGCGGAGGTGAGCGGCCGGGCTCGGTTGTCCGACCGTCAGGGCGCCGGTGTCGTCGTCGGCGCCGGCGTCGCCGCGGGCGCGGTCGCTGCCGAGGGCGCGGTCGCCGCCGAGGGCTCCCCCGCCGCCGCCGTGGCCGCGGTCGCTGTGCCGGGAGTGGTCGAGCTGCCGGTGATCGTGGTCGTCGACCCGGTCGTCGCCCCGGGCGCGGTCTGGCCGGTGTCCGCCGCGCCGAGCTCCTCGAGGTTGGCGGCCGACGGCGGCATCGTGATGTCCGTGCCCTTGGGCTGGAACGCGATCGTGATCACGAGGCCGTTCTTGTCCATCCGGATGTCATCGAACCCGGTGACGTAGCGGTCGCCATCGCTGGTGTCGTCGGGGCTGGACCACACCGTGACGGAGAGCTCGCCGTCCTTGCCGTCCGGGCACTTCGTCTCACCCTCGATGTACTCCTTGCCGCCCACCTGGCCCGGCGGGAACCTCAACGCGTCGTTGTCCAGCTGGACGCCGTAGTTGTCGAGGAAGACCCCGAGCGTGGCGTTCCTGCCCACGGACGCCGACGTGAAGGCGTGCCAGTGGATGACGCCGTCGTCGTGGCTGTGCACGCCCGTGCGGTTGTAGTCGTTGTAGTGCTCGCCCGCGGGGTCCTCGAGGTTGCCGTTGAGCTGCTGGAACTCCGGCTCGTCGCAGAGCGAGAAGCCGTAGGCCATGTGCCAGTGGTCCTCGGTGGTGGGCGGCGAGTCGTCGGCGGCGGGCACGGTGGCGCGGGCGTAGACGATCGTGCCGAGGCCGATCACGAGGATGGCGAGGACGATCATCGGGAACAGGGTGCCGCCCTGGAAACGGACGCGCTTGCCCTTGCCCTTCTGCGCGAGGCGAGCCGCCTTCTTCGTCGATGAGCTGGACACCACGGCTTCACGAGGCTATCCGTGCGCCACGCCGAAGCCTCGGCAGCCTTCCCCAGCACGCCGAAGTGACCGTCCCGGTCGGCGATCCCGACGCTACGGTCTCGGCCCCATGGCGGCCCGACGAACGATGCTGGTTGTTGCCGCGGCCGTCGGGCTGGTGGCTTGCCGAGGCGGCGACAGCGAGACGCTGCCGACAGCCGGCCAGACGATCGCCGGCGACCCAACGTCCAGCGGCAGCACGGCGGCGACGACCTCGCCGACCACGCTGCCGGCCACCGTCTCGACGGTCGCCCTGCCGCCGACGACGCCAGCCCCGACGACGGCCGCACCCGCCCCCCCGACGGCGCCACCCGCGCCGCCGACCACGGTTGCACCGGCAGTCGAGGCCACTGCCTACGCGCTCTACGACATGCGTTCTGGGCAGTTCCTCATGTCGAACCAGCCCGACGCCCAGGTGCCGGTCGGCAGCCTGATCAAGCTGCTGGCGGCACAGACCGCGTACGCCGCCGGCGATCCGACCCGCGTCGTCACCGCGCCTCCGGGGTTGATCGTCGATTCCGAGGAGTCGCGCATCGGGATCTTCGACGGCCAGCAGCTGCCGCGCGACTTGCTGATCCGGGCGATGCTCATCGTCAGCGCCAACGACGCCGCCCGCCTGCTGGCGCTCGACATCGCCGGCGGCGAGGCGCAGTTCGCCGACCAGATGAACCTCATGGCGACCTCGCTCGGGCTGGCGAACACCCACGCCGTCAACGCGACCGGGCTCGATGCCGAAGGCCAGTTCTCCTCGGCGTCCGACCTGACGCGCCTGGCCGCGTTTCTGATGGGCAACCCGACGTTCCAGCTCACGGTCAAGCGCACCGACGCGACGCTCAACGGCCAGACGCTGCCGTCGACCAACGACCTGCTGACGAAGTATCCCGGTGCGGACGGCGTGAAGACCGGGCACACGACGAACGCCGGCTGGTGCATCGTGGCGTCGGCGACCCACCAAGGGCGGCGGCTGATCGCGACCGTGCTCGGCGCGCCGACCGAGGAGGCGCGTGACGCGGCCGCCACGGCGCTGCTCGACTGGGGGTTCCAGCAGCCGTGACTAGCTTCGGCACGTGGCCGAGCCCGTCGCCGAGCGCCCCGCGATGTCCGAATACGGCGTGGACACGCCGGACTGGCGGCCGCTGCCGTGGTCGTGGGCGGCCGAGCGGCTCGAGCGGTCGCGCAACCTCTGGGTGGTGACCGCCTCGGCCGGCGGGCGCCCCCACGCCGTGCCGGTGTGGGGCGTGTGGGACGACGCCACGCCCGGGTTCGGCTGGTCGAGCGCGCCGGGGGCGCGCAAGGCCCGCAACGTCGCCGCCAACCCCCAGGCGTGCGTGATGGCCGACGACACCGTCGAGTGCGTGTCCGTCGAG
Source organism: Ilumatobacteraceae bacterium (assembly GCA_044867195.1). Classification (GTDB taxonomy): domain Bacteria; phylum Actinomycetota; class Acidimicrobiia; order Acidimicrobiales; family Ilumatobacteraceae; genus JALZMG01. Next base: position 16,531 of record JBIOUO010000346.1, on the reverse strand, counting down.
GGGTGGGCGGCGCGCATCACCGACGCCGCCGAGATCGAGCCGTGGATCGAGCGCTACCTCGACAAGTACCGCGGCGAGGACGTCACGGCCGACTTCCTGCGCGCCAACGCCATGTTCGTGCTCGTGCCGCAGCGGGCGTTCGGCATCATCGAGCGCGCCGACGAGTTCGCCACCCGCGCGACCCGCTGGCGCTTCTGAGACCCGAGCATGTGCCGCATCGGAGTAGCCGGTGCGGGTCTGGCCAGCTCGCCACACTCCGATGACGCCAGATACTCGGATGTAGCGTCGCCGGCGTGGTTCCCTTGTCGGACGCTGGCGACGAGCCGTCGCGCCAGCTCCGGCCGGGGATGCGAGAGCAGCTCGACTTGCCGTATGCCGGGGTCGTGTCGTTCGCCCACCGGCCGTTCCTCACCGACGTCGAGCAGCTCGACGCGTGGCGTCCAGACGTGGCGATCGTCGGCGCCCCATTCGACGTGGCGACCACCAACCGGCCCGGCGCCCGCTTCGGGCCGCGGGCGATCCGGGCGTCCGCCTACGAACCCGGTACGTACCACCTCGATCTCGGGCTGGAGATCTTCGACTGGCTGGAGGTCGTCGACTTCGGCGACGCTCACTGTCCGCACGGCCAGACCGAGCGCTCGCACGCCAACATCCGTGAGCGGGTCCACGCCGTTGCCTCCCGCGGCATCGTGCCGGTGATCCTGGGCGGCGACCACTCGATCACCTGGCCGGCGGCGACCGCGGTGGCCGGCGTCCACGGCTACGGCAACGTCGGCATCGTCCACTTCGACGCTCACGCCGACACCGCCGACATCATCGACGGCAACCTCGCCAGCCACGGCACGCCGATGCGCCGGCTGATCGAGTCCGGCGCCGTGCCGGGCACCCACTTCGTGCAGGTCGGCCTGCGCGGCTACTGGCCGCCGCAGGAGACGTTCGAGTGGATGATCGAGCAGGGCATGACCTGGCACACGATGCAGGAGATCTGGGAGCGCGGGTTCCAGGCTGTGATGGCCGACGCCGTCGCCGAGGCGCTGGCGCGGGCCGAGCGGCTGTACGTGTCGGTCGACATCGACGTCCTCGACCCGGCGTTCGCGCCCGGCACCGGCACGCCGGAGCCGGGCGGGATCCCGAGCGCCGACCTGCTGCGGATCGTCCGCCGCCTGTGCCACGAGCACGACGTCGTGGGCGTCGACGTCGTGGAGGTCGCCCCCGCCTACGACGTCAGCGACCTGACGGTCAACGCCGCCCACCGGGTCGTGCTCGAGGCGCTCGCCGGCATGGCTGCCCGCCGCCGGGACGCTGCCGGCGAGGCGAGCGGCCCGCCGGCGCGATGACGAGCCGACGGGCTTGCGGGCCGGCGAGGTGCGCTGACCCATTGGAGGGTTTGCGCCGTCGGAGGGTTTCGTCGGGGGGCCACCCCGAGCAAACCCTCCAATCGCGGAAACCCTCCATTGCTCAGATTCGGGATGTCGGAATCGGCGCGCTGGCGACGATGGGAGGATCGTGACCGTGTCGTCGCCCGCCGCAGGTGGCCATGGCGCCGCGCTCGTGGCGCTGTACGACGACGCCGTCAGCGACGTCTTCGGCTACCTGCTGGCCCGCTGCCGCAACCGCACGATCGCCGAAGACCTCACGTCCGAGGTCTTCGTGGCCGCAGTCGACGCCGCGAACCGGGGCCGCGTCGACGACGTCACGAGCGCCTGGCTGATCGGGATAGCTCGCCACAAGCTCGTCGACCACTGGCGCCGCGTCGAGCGGGACCAGCGCCGGCTCACTGCCGTCGCCGGGGAGCCGCCGGCGGGTGACGACGACCCGTGGGACGTCCAGCTCGACGTGCTCGCCGCCCGCGACGCCCTCGAGCGGCTTGGTGCCCACCACCGGTCGGCGCTGACGCTGCGCTACCTCGACGGGCTCAGCGTGCCCGCGGTCGCCGGCCTGCTCGGTCGCACCGTCCACGCGACCGAGGCCCTGCTCGTGCGCGCCAAGCGTGCGTTCCGCAGCGTCTACGAGGAGGTGCACCAATGAGCGAGCGACCGTCCGAGCGAGCGAGTCTTCGAGCGAGCGAGGCAATTCAGCACTTCGAGCGAGCGAGTCTTCGAGCGAGCGAGGTAATTCAGCACTTCGAGCGAGCGAGTCTTCGAGCGAGCGAGGCAATTGACCACTTCGAGCGAGCGAACAATTCAGCACGGTCTTCTGCTCATTGGTGCTCCGAGATGTCCGACAATGAGATGGCGTCGCATGTTGACAGGGTGCACCAATGAGCGACCCGTTCGAGCAGCTGCGCATCGTCGACGAGCCGGGGCGCCCCGATGCCCGGTTCGTCGCCCGGCTGCGGGCCCGCATCCTTGCCGCTCTCGAGGGGATTGAGGAACTCGAGGGGCTCGAGAGCGTCGAGGCGGCCGACCTGCCGACCATCAACCTTCCCGAGAGGAGCATCACGATGACCGAGACAGCCCCAGTCACTGCGCCTGCCACCGTTCGCATCACGCCGTACCTGTGCGTGGCCGGGGCAGCCGACGCGATTGCCTGGTACGCCGGCGTGCTCGGGGCGGTGGAGACCGTCCGCTACACGGGCGACGACGGCCGAGTGGGCCACGCCGAGATCACGATCGGCGGCGCGCAGGTCATGCTGTCGGACGAGCATCCCGAGGTCGGCGTGACGTCACCGACCACGCTGGGTGGGACGGCTGTCTCGTTGCACGTCACGGTGCCCGACGTCGACGCGGTCCACGACCGGGCGGTGGCCGCCGGAGCGCGGATCGAGCGGCCGCCGCGGGACGAGGCGTACGGCGCCCGGTCGTTCGTCATGGAGGACCCGTTCGGCCACCGCTGGATGATCCAGACCCCGATCGCCGAGCCGACCCGCGAGGAGGTCCAAGCGGCGATGCCCGGCTACACGATCACCAGCCCTGAGGACGCGCCCGATACCTGACCCATTGGAGGGTTTGCGCCGTCGGAGGGTTTCGCCGAGGGGCCTCCCCGAGCAAACCCTCCAATGGCGAAAACCCTCCAATGGATCAGGGGAGGCGGTGGACGGCGTCGAGCGCGGAGTTGGCCAGGGTTTCGGTGCCGGCCTTCATCGAATCGAGCTCGACATGGCCGAGGTCCTGGTCGCCCATCGCCCCGTGCAGGAACCGGGCGTACACGCCCTCGCTGATCACGGCCAGGCGCCAGGAGGCGAAGGCGCGGTAGTACTCGATCCCGGACAGGTCGCGCCCGGTCCGCGCCGCGTAGCGCTCGAGGAGGTCGCCGTAGGAAGGGAACCCGCCGGCCGCCGTCGGGTCGTTCTGGCGGCCGCTGGAGGTGCCGGGCTCGGACCAGTACACGCCGAGGTAGCCGACGTCGGCGAGCGGGTCGCCCAGCGTGCACAGCTCCCAATCGAGCACGGCGGCGATGCGTCCGACTTCGACATCGGTGAGGCAGTTGCCGAAGCGGTAGTCGCCATGGGCGATGACCACGCCCTGCTGCTCGGGGATCCGCGCCGCCAGCCGGGTGGCGACCTCGTCGATCGCCGGCAGCTCGCGGGTCTTGGAGCTCGCCCACTGCGTCGTCCACCGCTTCAGCTGGCGCTCGATGTAGCCCCCACGCCGGGCGAGGTCGCCGAGGCCGATGGCGTCGATGTCGACGGCGTGGAGGTCGGCGAGGACGTCGATCAGGTCGTCGGCGGCCTTCGCCCGCAGCGACGGCTCGAGTGCGGCCGCCTTGTCCGGGCTGTCGAGCACGACGCCGTCGACGTAGCCCATCACGTAGAACGGGGCGCCGTTGACGTCGACGTCGGTGCAGAGCCCGAGCGCCGGCGGGACCGGGACGCCGGTCGTGCCGACGGCGGCGATGATGCGGTGCTCACGCGCCACGTCGTGCGCCGTGGCGAGGACGTGCGCAAGCGGCGGGCGGCGGACCACGAACCGGCGACCGTCGGCACCGGTGACCGTGAACGTCAGGTTCGACCGGCCGCCACCGATCAGCGAGACCGTGAACGGCCCGTGGGCACCCTCGATGTTGGCCTCCAGCCACGGCCCGACCCGTTCGAGATCCAGTCCAGGCAGCATCAGCGGAACGGTAGTGGGGATCGTCCGTGTGGATGGAGGCGCGCGAACCATGCGGGCGGGGGTGTGGGGGCAGAGGCCTTTGGCCGGAGCCCCCACCGGTCGATCGAGGCGGCGCAGCCGCCGAGTTCGAAACGTCAGCCGGGGCGGCCGACGCCGACGACCTTGCCCCAGTTCACCGGCGCCACGGTGACCGAGGTGCCGCTGTTGGGGGCGTGCACCTGCATCCCGCCGCCGAGGTAGATGCTGACGTGGCTGATCGGCGAGTAGTAGAAGATCAGGTCGCCGGGCTGGGCGGCCTCGGTCGGGACGTGGGGCACGACCCCGAACTGGGCCCGCGACTGGTGCGGCAGGGAAACGCCGGCCTGCGCCCACGCCCACGATGTGAGTCCCGAGCAGTCGAACGCCACGCCCGGCGAGGCGGCGGCGAAGCGATAGGGCACGCCCTGCTGGCTGAGCGCGGCGTTGACGGCCGTGCCAGCTCGCGAGGAGGCCTGCGGGATCGGCGCCGACGCTGCCGCGGGCGCGGCGGCGAGGGCCGCGCTGGCACCTCCTCCACCGCCACCACCACCAGAGCTGCGGGAGGTGCTGGCCTGGGCGGCGGCTGCCGCCGCGGCCTCCTCGTCGCGCTGGCGTGCCGCGGCCTCCTCGGCCGCCTTCTGCATCCGCGCGTAGGACTCGCGGGCGCGCCGCTCCTCCTCCTCCTTGATCAGCTGGCCGAGCTTGGCCTCGGCCTCCTGGCGGGCCTCGGTGTACTCCGCCTTCTTCTCGTCGGTCGCCTCCTTGGCGGCCTGCACCTCCTCGGCCTTGGCCGCCGCTTCCTCCCGCTTGGCGGTCAGCGCCGCCTGCTCGTCTTCGAGGTCGGCGACCGCCTGGTCGAGCTCGTCGGTCGTCGCCGTGCCGGCGCTCATCGCCACCCGCGACAGCTGCTCACGCTGCAGGGCGTCGGTGACGTCGGTCGAGCTGGTGAACATCGGCCCGAAGCCGTCGGTGCCGGCGCCCATGTAGGCCTGCACGGCGACCTGCGACAGCTGACCGCGCAGGGCGTCGACCGCCGCCTGCTGGGCGGCGACCTTCTGCTCGGCGGCGGCGACGTCGGCGTCGAGTTGGTTCTTCTCGTCGACCGCCGTGACGTAGTCCTCGGCGAGGATGTCCGACTTCTCTTCCAGCGCCTCGAGCTGGTCGGTGATCTGGGCGACCCGGGCCTTCTGGTCGTCGATCGGATCAGCGGAGGCGGGCGCGGGCAGGACGCTCGGGATCACGGTCACGGCCAGCGCCACGACGGTGATCCGCCCCACCCGTGGACGGTGGCGGTTCATGACGAACCGGGAGTGTAGCCAAAGGTTACGAACCGGTGTCGATCAGCCCGCGAAACCCGTCACAATCGCGCGAAGTGACGACAGCGGCGGGGCCGCAGGCTACCCCGAAGGATGCCGGGGCGGGGGCGTGGGGGCAGCGGAGGCGGGGGGCGGAGGCGGGGGCGTGGGGGCAGAGGCCCTTGGGCCGGAGCCCCCACCGCTGAACGATCCGGCTCCGCCGGTCGTTCAGCAGCAATCTGGGTGCGGCCGAAGGCCGCTCGTCGAACTCGAGCGAGGCGGCCGAAGGGCGCCGAGCTCGAATAGCTACTCCCACTCGATGGTGCCGGGAGGCTTGGACGTGATGTCGTAGACGACGCGGTTGACGCCCTCGACCTCGTTGATGACCCGGTTGGAGATCCGCTCCAGCAGGTCGTAGGGCAAGCGGGCCCAGTCGGCGGTCATCGCGTCGTCGCTGGTGACCGCCCGCACGACGATTGGATGGCCGTAGGTCCGCTCGTCGCCCATCACGCCGACCGAGCGGATGTCGGCGAGCACGGCGAACGCCTGCCAGATCTCCCGCTCCAACCCGGCCGCGGCGATCTCGGCGCGCACGATGGCGTCGGCCTGCTGCAGCAGGGCGACCTTCTCGCGGGTCACCTCGCCGATGATCCGCACCGCCAGCCCGGGTCCCGGGAACGGCTGGCGCCACACCATCTCGTCGGGCAGGCCGAGCTCGTGGCCGAGCTGGCGGACCTCGTCCTTGAACAGCTCGCGCAGCGGCTCGATCAGGCGCAGCGTCATGTCGTCGGGCAGACCGCCCACGTTGTGGTGGCTCTTGATGACCGCCGCCGCGCCATCGGTGCCCCCCGACTCGATGAGGTCCGGGTACAACGTGCCCTGGACGAGAAACTCAGCCTCGATCAGTCCCCCGGTGTGCTCCTCGAAGACGCGGATGAACTCGTCGCCGATCGCCTTGCGCTTGGCCTCGGGGTCGGTGATCCCGGCGAGCCGGGCGAGGAAGCGGTCGGCGGCGTCGACATGGATCAGCTCGATGCCCATCTCGCGCCGGAACGTATCGGTGACCTGGGCGCTCTCGCCGGCTCGCATCAGCCCGGTGTCGACGTAGATGCATGTCAGCTGGTGCCTGACGGCCCGGTGGACGAGCGCCGCGGCGACCGACGAGTCGACGCCGCCGGACAGCGCGCACAGCACCCGCCCGTCGCCGACCTCGGCCCGGATGCGGGCGACCTGCTCGTCGATCACCGACGACATCGTCCACGCCGGCGGGCAACCGGCCCGCTCGTACAGGAAGCGGCGCAGAACGCCCATGCCGTAGGGCGAGTGGACGACCTCGGGATGGAACTGCACGCCGTAGATCCGCCGCTCGTCGTCTTCCAGCGCGGCGATGGGGGCGTCGTCGGTCTCGGCAGTCACCGTGAAACCGTTGGGCGCGGCGGTGATCGCGTCGAAGTGGCTCATCCACACGTCGTGGACGTCCGGCGCGTCGTCGGGCAGCAGCAGCGACGGTGCGGTGCGGCGCAGCTTGGCCCGGCCGTACTCGCCGCGCATCCCGCGGCCCACGGTGCCGCCGAGCTGGAGGGCGATCAGCTGGGCGCCGTAGCAGATGCCAAGCACCGGCACGCCGAGGTCGTAGATCGCCGGGTCGAGCGACGGCGCGTCCTCGACGTGCACGCTCTTCGGCCCGCCCGACAGGATCAGGGCCGCCGGTTGGCGGGCGGCCACCTCGGCACCGGTGATCCGGCTGGGCACGATCTCGCTGAAGACGGCGAGCTCGCGGACGCGCCGGGCGATCAGCTGCGCGTACTGGGCGCCGAAGTCGACCACCAGCACGGCGTGGGGGTGGTGCGGCGGGCTGGGGGCGGGCACGTCGGGCACGTCGGGCGCGTCGTCGCTCAAGGTCTCGATCGTAGTTGCAGCTGCTAGAAACCTGCTTGATGCGCTGCTTGCCCTGCGTGCCTTGCTCGCCGCGTCGCCTCCCGGCTGTCGTCGCCACCCTCGCCGTGGTCGTCGGAACGCTCGTCCCGGCGCCAGCGATGGCCGCAGCCGTGGCCGGTGCCGGGGCCGGGGCCGCGGAGGCTCTACCGGCTGCGGTTGCCGCGGCCACGACGCCCGACCCACCGACGACGGACAACCCGTTCATCCCCGCCGATCGCGACCTGTCCGCGTGCATCAGCGCGGCGCCCCAGCCAGGGTGTGGGAGCAAGGCCCAGGGTGGCTGGCGGCAGGCGTTGGTGTTCGCCATCGTCGTGGTCGCGCTGGCGTTCATCGGCTGGCGCATCGTGCACACCGTGCGCCGCAACCGCCGGACGGTGGAGGCGAGCGGTGGACGGTGACGAGTTCCGCACCCACGGCCATGAGCTGATCGACTGGATCGCCGACCACCTCGAGGGCATCGAGCGCCATCGAGTCGCCCCGGACGTCCGGCCAGGCGACGTGCGCGCCCGCCTGCCCGAGCGGGCACCGGCGACGCCCGAGCCATGGGCCGCCGTGCGCGCCGACCTCGACGAGCTGATCGTCCCGGGCATCGTCCACTGGCAGCACCCGAGCTTCTTCGCCTACTTCCCGTCCAACAGGTCGTACCCGTCGATCCTCGGCGAGCTGCTCGCCGCCGGCCTCGGCGTGCAGGGGATGAGCTGGGTGACGTCGCCGGCCTGCACCGAGCTGGAGACGCTGGTCCTCGACTGGATGGTCGACCTGCTCGGCCTGCCGCCGCGGTTCCGCTCCACGAGTCCGGCGGGCGGCGGGGTGATCCAGGGCTCGGCGAGCGAGGCGACGCTGGTCGCCGTCCTCGCCGCCCGCTGGCGGGCGTCGGAGGGCACGGTGAACCGCGACGGCGACACGACCCGACTCGTTGCCTATGCGACGGCGCAGGCCCACTCGAGCATCGAGAAGGGGCTGCGCGTCGCCGGCATCGGCACCGACCGCCTGCGCACCGTGGGCCACGACGCGTCGTTCGCCATGGAGCCCGCCGCCCTCGCCGACGCGATGGCTGCCGACCGAGCACGCGGGCTGGTGCCGTTCTTCGTCTGCTCGACGCGCGGCACGACGTCGACGATGGCGTTCGATCCGACGCCGGCGATCGCGGAGGCCTGCCGGGCGGCCGGTGCGTGGCTGCACGTCGACGCGGCGATGAGCGGGATCGCCGCCCTCGCACCCGAGCACCGCTGGGTCAACGACGGCGTCGAAGCCGTCGACAGCTACTGCACCAACGCCCACAAGTGGATGGGCGTCAACTTCGACTGCGACCTGTTCTGGACCGCCGATCGCGCCGCCGTGCTCGGCGCGCTGAGCATCCTGCCCGAGTACCTCCGTTCGGCCGCCGCCGAGTCCGGGGCGGCGATCGACTATCGCGACTGGCAGGTCCCGCTCGGGCGGCGGTTCCGGGCGCTCAAGCTGTGGATGCTGCTGCGGCTGGAGGGCGTCGCCGCGCTGCAGACGATGATCCGCCGCCATGTCGAGCTCACGCAGCGCTTGGCCGCCGAGGTGGTGGCTGACGACCGCTTCGAGATCGTCTCCCCGCACCCGCTGAACCTGCTGTGCGTGCGACTCGTCGCCGGCGATGGGGCGACGGACGCGCTCGTCGACGCCGCCAACGCCACCGGCCGTGTCTTGCTCACACGCACGGTCGTCGACGGCCGCAGCGTGTTGCGGATCTCGATCGGCTCGGCGGCCACCGAGTCGGGCCACGTCGCCGCGCTGTGGCAGCTGCTGCAGGACCTGGCCGGCGACATCCACGCCGTCCACCCCGATGTGTGAGCGCAGCGGGCGGACATCCGCACACACAGCTCACCGATCCGCAAGGCGGGCCGGATGTGTGAGCGCAGCGGGCGGACATCTGTACGTACAGGTCACAAATCGGGAACTGCCGCTGGCCGGATCAGGCGATCCGCGTGAGCAGATCGACCAGTATCGCGGCCGTGGCGCCCCACACCGTCTCGTCCTCGAGCTCGAAGAAGTGCAGCAGGCGGTCGGTCGGCGACCGTCCCCACCGCTCCGAGCGGTACGTGTCGGGCCGGACAAGCTCGGCGAGCGGCAACCAGAGCACCCGCTCGACCTCCGGGCTGGCCGGGGCCAGCGGGATGATCGACGGCAGGCGGGCGACGACAGGGACGATGTAGCTGCGGCTGACGACCGTGCTCAGGTGGTCGAGCTCGGCGAACGGGCTGACCAGCGCCGGATCGAGCCCGACCTCCTCGTGCGCTTCCCGCCACGCGGTGTCCTCGGCCGTCTCGCCGGGATCCGTCCGGCCGCCGGGAAAGCTGATCTCGCCGCGGTGGTTGCGAAGGTGGCGGGAGCGGCGCGTGAGCAGCACTTCGGCGCCCTGCTCGCCGTCGGCGAGGGCGACGAGGACGGCCGACCGGCGGGCATCCGGGAACATCGGCGTGGCCGGTCGGCCGGGGGGCGAATCGGCAAGTGCCCGCCGGACGTCGTCGACCGTGAGTGACAGCGGGTGGGCGGCAGGCGCGACGGCGCCGCCGGGCGACCACACCGGCGGGCGAGGGATGATCTGCGCCCCGCCCGGCCGCCGTGTCGAAGCCTCGTCACCGGTGGTCATGGCTCATGCCCGCGGTGTCCAGCCCTCCTCGACGAGCTGATGGAGCACTTCGGGGAGGCCGGCCGTCTTCAGGTTGGCGAGCACCTTGCCGGGCGACTCCTCACCGACCTCGAACTGCTCCCAGGCGGCGATCAGCTTCTGGAGGTCGGGTGCCGGCCGCTCGAACGCCATGCCCGGCACGCTACCCCCACGTTTTCGTCCGGAACCTGGTCGCACGTGCGACCACAATCCGGACCAAAACGTGACCAGACCCAGCTCAGCTCGGCTCAGCTCGGCTCAGGTCGGCTCAGGTCGGCTCAGGTCGGCTTGGAGCGGTCGCGGACGGCCTTGGCGATGCCGCCGGCCATCCGCCCGGCGCTGCGCCCGATCGCCTCGCTGCGGTCGGCGCGGCCGCCATCCGGTGGCGCGGCGCGCCGGACGAACGCCGAGTTCCACCACACGACGCCCAGCACTGCGGTGCAGCCGGCCAGCAGGAGGCGGGTCGTGGCGTCGATGTCGAGCCACGGCAGCACCGCGGCGACACCGAGGATCCCGATCACGACGACGTCGACGACCCGGTGGCCGCGCCGCGAGAACAGCCGGAACGCGCCCAGCGGTCCGTCGACGAGGGCGGCGTTGAGGATCACCAGCCCTCCGGCGATCGTCGGGACCGCAGGATCGACCGACTGCAGCCCCATCGCGACGAGGACCAGCCCGATCAGGTACTCCGCTGCCTGGTGCAACCAGAACGGCCGCAGCACCCGATCCGACCTCGCCATGGCGCCCATGCAACCACGCGTTCGTGGCGGCCGAGGACGCGGATGCGCCCGGTGTCAGGGTGGCGTGGCGTCCTCGGCCAGAAGCGCGCCGATCAACGGGCGCAGATCCGGATACGCGGTCTGCTCCCAGCCGCCGTCGACGAACAGGTTGGCCCCGGTGACGTACACAGCGTCGTCGCTGGCGAGGAACAGCGCGGCGGCGGCGATGTCGTCCGGGGTGGCCGGACGCTTCAGCGGGATGCGCTCCATGAACGCGGCGTGGGCACCGGGCAGCTCGATCATCGGGTCCACCAGCGGTGTCGCCGTCAGCCCCGGGGAGACCGTCGTGACGCGGATGCCGTGCTCGGCCAGCTCGAGCGCGCCGGATTGGCCGAGCATCACTACGCCTGCCTTGGCCGCCGAGTACGCGGCTCCGAAGAACATCGGCACCCTGGAGTTGAGGGAGGCGACGTTGACGATCGCCCCGCCGCCACCCTGGGCGATCAGCTGGCGCGCCTCGTGCTGCAGCGAGAGGAACACGCCCTTGAGGCAGAGGTCGACGGTGAAGTCCCAGTCCTCCTCCGTCATGTCGACGATCAGGCCAGGGCGGGAGGCGCCGGCGACGTTGAACCCGGCGTGGAGCGGACCGTGCGAGTCGACCGCCGCGTTCACGAGTGCGGCCACGTCGCCCTGATCAGTCACGTCGCAGTGGACGGCGACGAACGCGTCGCCGAGCTCGCCGCGCATCGCCTCCAGCGCGTCGTCGTTGATGTCGCCGCCGGCGACCCGCCCGCCCTCGCCGACGAAGCGCCGAGCGATCGCCGCCCCGATGCCGGACGCGGCGCCGGTGACGACGGCGGACCGGCCGGCGAAGCGGCCGGCGATCGGGGTTGGCTCAGGCATCGTTGCTCCAAATCGTCGAGGGATGTCCGCTTGCGCGTGCCGCCCTCGCGTCGCCACTCATGCTGGTGACGCCCCGTTGACGAGCCCGAGACCCTCGGTGCGGTAGCCGAGCAGGACGAGCAGCGTGTCGGACGCGAACTGGCGCACCGACGGGTCGAGGGACAGGAACCAATTCTCCTGGGTGCGGTAGATCGGGCGGGTGTACCAGCCGAACACGCCGGCGCGGCGCTGATCCTCGGTGCGGTTGTGCCCGGTGCGATGCCACAGCCGGCTCTCGAACACGATCAGCGAGCCAGCGGGTGCCTCGAGCGGGGCAGCGGCGGCGACTTCGCTCGCGCCGGGCGGCCGATGCCAGCGGTGGCTCCCCGGCACGAAGCAGGTCGCCCCGTTGTCGGCCGTGAAGTCGTCGAGGCAGCAGGCGGCGTTGGCGCCCTGCGGCTCTGCCGGCCACGGCGTCGGCACGAAGATCTGGTCGGCGTGCAGCACCATCTCGCCGCCGCCAGGGCCGGTGATGTTGGCCGACAGGTTGCCGAGCAGCATCGGCCAGCCGAGCACGCTGCGCAGCAGGCGCAGCGCCGTCGTGTGCTCGGCGATGTCGGTGAACACCGGGGACCGGCTGAGCACGTTCCACACCCGCTGGTTGGTGTCGTCGTGCTCGTAGTCCAGGGCGAACTTCTGCTCCCGCCCTCGCTCCCGATCGTCTGCCGCGGCGTCGTACAGATCGCGTCGCGCCCGAACCAGCGTCGGCCCGGACAGCACGCCGGTGACGGCGCAGATGCCGTGCTCACGCAGATCGTGCTCGGCGCGATCGACGTCATCGGTCGGCGCTGGCAGACGGTGCATCGCGGCGCTCATCGTACGCCTCGGGTTCGCCCCGCCTGCTCGCCGGTGAGCTTGCCGAACAGCTCCTCGCCGGGCATGTTGAGCGTGGCGTCGAGGCCGAGGCGGTAGCGCATGATCGGCGCGATCGCGGCCTGCACGTGCGGGGCGAGCGTGGCAGTGAAGTTCCACTGCGGGCGGAGGAAGGGCTTGGTGTAGTAGCCGAACAGCAGGGCTCGGTCTTCGTCGGCGGTCGTGTTGCGGCCGGAGGTGTGCCAGACGCGGCCGTCCATGACGATCACCGACCCGGCTCGCGCCTCGAACGGCACCATGTGCGAGATCGGGTCGGCCGGGACGTCGGCGAGCGTGCGGTAGCGGTGGCTGCCGGGGATGTGCAGCGTCGCCCCGTTGGCGGCGTGGACGTCGGTGAGGCACCAGATGACGTTGACCGACAGGGCCGCGGTCCACGGCTCGGGCATCACGGCGGCGAGGTCGGAGTGGACGACCATCGACTCGCTGCCGGGACGGGCGATGTTGGCGGTGAAGTTGGACACGATGTAGTCGCGCCCGAGCAGCCCGCCGACGATGGCGTCGGCAACGGGATGGGCGATCAGCGTCGCGAACAGCGGGTCGAGGTCGATGAGGTCGAACACGCGGACATTGCTGGCGTTGGGGTCGAGGTTGACGATGTGCGTCGGGACGCCCCGCAGTTGGCTGTCGCGGGACGCGGCCCACAGCCGGCGTAGAGCTTCGGCCGCCTCGTCACCGCTGAGCACGCCAGGCACGATCGCCACGCCGTGGGCCGCCAGGTCGGCCAGGGCAGGCTCGACGCGCGCGTCGGCGGCTGATGCGTGCAGCGATGTCGTCATGAGCCTGGGCGGATCAGGATCTTGACCTCCCCAGGCTGCGTGGCGAGGGCGTCGAACGCGGCCTCGGACGCGTCGAGCGGCCGCTCGCTCGTGATCAGCGCGCCGAACAGGTCTGGATGCCGGTGAATGTGATCGGCGGCCGTGCGGAACTCGTGGGGCAGGTAGGCGAAGCTGGTCTCGACGCTGACCTCGGTCGTCGTCAGCTGCAGCGGGTCGATCTCGACTGGCTGGCCACACGCGCCCGCGAGCACGACGCGGCTGTGGGGCGGCGCCTCGGCGAGGATCGACTGCACGACGTCGGGCCGCCCGACGCACTCGAAGATCGTGGCCCGCGCCGGCTCGCCGTCGAGCAGCGGTGAGATCGTGCTCGGGCGGTACCCGGACTGGCTGAGCAGCTCGAGCAGCGGCAAACCAGGCTCGTGGACGGCGTCGGCTCCGAGCTGTACAGCCATCGCCCGGCGCGCAGCAGACGGCTCGATGGCAAGGATCGGATGCCTCCCGGCGACCACGGCGACGGCGACGATCGCCATACCGATCGGCCCGGCGCCGACGACGACGATCGGGCCGCGCTCGGCGGCGCGGGCGAAGGCGTGCACGGCGACGGCGACCGGCTCGCAGAGCGCGCCGAGGCGGGTGTCCAGCCCGGCGGGGAGCTCGAACGTGCGAAAAGCGTCCGCAACGGTCAGTTCGGCGAGCCCGCCGCTGAACGTGGGCGAGATGCCGATCGTCTCGGGTCCGTCTGCACCGTGGGTGAACGGGATCGCCGTGACGAGGTCACCCGCGGCGAGCCCGGTTTCGGTGTCGGGTCCGATGGCCACGATCTCGCCGGCGAACTCGTGGCCCGGGACGATCGGCTGCGGCGCAGTATCCGGCGAGCTGGCAGCCAGCTCGGCGAGCGCCTCCCGCAGGTGCAGGTCGCTGCCGCAGATTCCGGTGGCGTGGGGAGCGATCAGGACCTGGCCGCGGCCGGGCACCGGGTCCGGGAGATCCGCGACCTCGATCTCGCCGCCTCGCAACACGACAGCACGCACGACCCCTCCTCCACTCGCCCCCTTGACGTGAGACTCCAGTATCACTACGTTGGTTTCGAGAGTCAAGTCTCAATATCTGAGGAGGTTCGTCATGGGGTCCGGGGAGCAGCTGAACGGGGGTGAGCTTGCGGCGTGGGCGTTGCGCGAAGCGGGTGTGGACGTCGTGTTCGCCTTGCACGGAGGGCACCTCGACTCGTTCCTGACGGGGTGCCGCCGCTTCGGTATCGAGCTGGTCGACTGCCGTCACGAGGCGGCCGCAGTCAACGCCGCCGACGGCTACGCCCGCGCCACCGGACGTGTCGGCGTGGCGGCGGTGACCGCCGGTCCCGGGTTCTTCAACGCCGTGGCGGGGATCAGCAACGCGGCGGCCGACTCGATCGGCGTCGTCGTGATCACCAGCTCCCCGCCGCTCGGGGAGGCCGAGACCGGCGAGATGCAGGGCCGGCTCGACCAGCTCGGCGTGGCCGGCCCGATCACCAAGTGGGCCCAGCGGGCCTACACCGCGTCGCGCGTGCCGGATCTCGTCGGCCTGGCGATCCGCCACGCCACCGGCGGCGTGCCGGGCCCCGTCGTGCTCGACCTCCCGATCGACGTCGCGTTCACGCCGGTCGACCGCGACAGCGTGCCGCCGTTCGGCCGGCCCGTCGCGGCCGCGCGGCCGGTGCCCGGCGTGACGGCGGTCGAGGAAGCTGCCGCGCTGCTCAACGCCGCACAGCGACCGGCCGTGATCGTCGGAGACTCCAGCTTGTCGGTCGACATCGGGCCGGCCCTCGAACGGTTCGTGGCGGCGACCGGGTTCCCGGTGTACGCCACGACGCTGTCGCGAGGCATGCTGCCCGGCACGCACCCGCTCAACGGCGGCACGCTCGGCTCGCTCGGCGCCCTCGCCGTCAACGGCGTGGCGCCCCCCGATGCCGTCGTCCTCGTCGGCGCGTCGTATGGCCTGCTGCTCGGCGGGCGCACGTTCGATCAGATGGTGGGCGGCGCCAAGGTCGTCCAGCTGCACCTCGATCCCGCCGAGATCGGGCGGCTGGGCCCGGTCGACGTCGGCGTGCTCGGCGACCTCGCCGCCGCGCTCGATGCCATCGGCGGGCGGATCGAGCGGCGCGACCTGACGGAGTGGTCGGCGCAGGCGGTGAGCATGAAGCGCTTCGCCGACGCGATGTTCGAGAGCGCGGCGATGGAGGACGACGGCATCCATCCCTACCGCGTGGCGCGCGAAGTGGCGGCGGGGATCCCGCCAGGGTCGATCCTCGTGCGCGACGGCGGGGAGGCGGCGATCTGGGTCGACTGGGCCACCACCCATCTCGACCTGCAGGTCGTGCTCGCCCTCGGCTACCAGGGCCACCTCGGCGTCGGCCAGGGGTTCGCGATCGGCGCCCAGCAGGCCTACCCGGACCGGCGAGTCATCCAGGTCACCGGCGACGGAGCGATCGGGTTCCACATCCAGGAGTGGGACACGATGGTCCGCCACGGCCTGCCGATCGTGACGGTCGTGTTCAACAACGCCTGCTGGGGCATGTCGATCCACGGCCAGCACGCGGTCTACGGGTCGGAGGGCGACGTCATCTCGCGCCTCGCTCCGACCCGTTACGACCAGGTCGCCGAAGGGTTCGGTGCGTTCGGCCAGCACGTCACGTCGTTCGACGAGATCGGCCCGGCGATGACCAGAGCCCTCGAAGCGGGACGACCAGCGGTCATCAACGTGGTCACGTCCGCCGCCGTGGTCAACCCGGTCACCACCACGATGCTCGGGGATCTGTCGGCCGAGGGCGAGGTCGTGATCCCCTACTACGACAACATCCCGCTGCGGTGACCACGGCCCGTACGATCCCGCTGCGGCCACCGTCCGTCGAGGCGCTCGACGGACGCACTCGCCGCCGCGAGCGCAATGCCGAACGGCTCTACGACGCCGCCGACGAGCTCCTCGCCACGCGCTCGTTCGAGGAGCTCAGCGTCGACGACATCTGCGCGCGGGCCGGGGTCGGACGGGCCACGTTCTTCCGCATCTACGAGACCAAGGCCGGGCTGCTGCGCGAGCTCAACCGCCGCCTCGCCGACGACGCCGCCCGCCGCATCGCCGGGGCCGGCGAGATCGACGTGCGCACCGCGCTCGGGCACATCCGGGCGGCCATCATCGACGCCTGGCGGCGGGCCGGGCGCGGCCACGTCGGGATGGCCAGGGAGTTCGTGCGCTCGCTTCCCACCGACGATCCCCACGCCGCCCATCCCGAGCTGCTCGCCCTCGT
>JBIOUO010000345.1:0-14027 GCA_044867195.1 Ilumatobacteraceae bacterium | reverse complement strand
AAGCGCCCTCCTGCGTATGCCTCCCCGCGTCGAGTCGGCGGCGAGCGACGTGAACCGTGCATCGCGCCGCCGGGCGCATTGTGACCTCGGCGTCTAACAGCCCGACCACGGCCGGCTCAACAGATCATCAACTGTCCGGTCCCCGAGTTGGTTCACTTCTACGCGAGCGCTCGACCGGTGGCGGAGGCTCTGACTCGAAGCGATAGCCGACACCGCGCACCGTGGTGATCCAGCGCGGGTGGCTGGGATCTGCCTCGATCTTGTGTCGGAGGCGGTAGACGTGCTCCGTCACGGTCTCCACGTCCTGCCACCCCGGCCTCGAACCCCACACCTGGGCGAGCAATTGCGCCCGCGAGAACACCTGCCGGGGTGATGAGGCGAGGAACAGCAGCACATCGAACTCGCGGCCCGTGAGGGCGACGGCGACGTCGTCGACGACCACCTCACGGGTGGACGGATCGATCGAGAGACCCGGGAACATCAGCCGTGAGGAGCTCGGTGGGCCGTGATGGCGGCGCAGCACGGCTCGCACCCGGGCCGCCAGCTCGCGTGGCGAGAACGGCTTGACGACGTAGTCGTCGGCGCCCATCGTGAACCCGACGAGACGGTCGACCTCGTCGCTGCGGCCGGTGAGGACGATGACGGGGACATCGCTCGTGCGCCGCAGGGCGCTGAGCACACCGAGGCCGTCGAGATCGGGCAACGCGAGGTCGAGGATCATCAGGTCGGGCCTGTTCGCCAGCGCGGCGTCGAGACCGGCGCGACCGTCGGCGACCGCGGAGACCTCGAACCCCTCACGGGTGAGGCGGTCGCGCACGACGTTGCTCACATCGACGTCATCCTCGACGAGCAGTATCCGGCTCGAGCCACGGCGAGCGCTCGCCGGCGCCGACGCATCCGGTGCTGCAGCTTCGGTCATCGCCGCATGGGTCGCTGTGCGCTGAGCGCGTCGCTGAGCACAAGCAGATCCCCAATCATGTCCACCACCATGGTCCGCGGCGCCGAAGTGCGTCAATCGCGCGGTCGCGCCGAAACAGGGGTTGATCTGAGGTATCTACAACGAGATACTTCATCCCATCGGGTCGCGGGCGCGTTGACTCGGTAGCGGGCGACGCTTCGATGAGGCGTCACGGGGCATAGTCGGCAGGAGGGCGAGCGATCCCGACGATCTTGGACTCTGTGCGCTTGCGGCGGAACAGGCGCGACTGGCTGTGGCGCCACATCGACGGCATCATCCTCGACGCCGGATTGCTGCTCGCTGCGCTGTTGGCCGCGTTCACGAGTGGGACCGTGCTGTGGTTCCACATGATCTTCGTCATGCTGACGATCAGCTCGCTGTTCCTCGAGTTCCGGACGATCGCGTTGCGGGCCGTGATCTGGGTCCCCATCGCCTCCCTGATCGTGGCCATCGCCGTGCGCCAGGGGTCGACACAGTCGGCTGAGCTCGTCGAGTTGCCGTTGCTCACCGCCATTCTCGCCGTCGTCCTGGCCGTCTCGCATCGGCGGACGCAAGCGCTTCACGGGCTCGAACGGGCGCAGGCGCTGCTCGCGGATCACCACCGGGCGGAGCGCGACCACCTCGAGCAGCAGCTCGTGCAGTCGCAGAAGATGGACGCCCTCGGTCGGTTGGCCGGCGGGATCGCCCACGACTTCAACAACGTGCTGACGGCGATACTCGGCCATACCGAGGATCTGGTCGACGACCTCGAGGGCGAGCCGGCGCTGGTCCACGCCGAGGGCATCGACCTGTCGGTGCGCAGGGCCGGCGCCCTCATCGACGATCTGATGTCGTTCAGCCGGCAGGACGATTCCCGGACCCCCGTCGTCATCGCGGTGAACGATGTCGTCGAGGAGGTGGCGGGGATGTTGCGTCGCCTTCTCGGCGAGGACATCGATCTCGTGATCCAGCTCGGCGCCGACCGGTGCTGTGTGCGGACGCTGCGAAGTCGGCTCGAGCGGGTCGTCGTCAACCTGGCGGTGAACGCCCGCGACGCGATGCCGGCGGGGGGGACGCTCACGCTGGCGACGTGTGTCGTCGCCGTCGACGGCACGGAACCCGACATCGCGCCCGGTCGATACGCGACGCTGACGGTGACCGACACCGGGTCGGGGATTCGTCCGGAGATCGCCGAGCGGGTGTTCGAGCCGTTCTTCACGACACGGATCGGCGGCCGCGGCGCCGGGCTCGGACTGTCCACGGTCTCCGACATCGCCCGGCTCGGCGGGGGCGCGGTTCAGCTCGTCAGCGAGCACGGCCGCGGCACGACCGTGAAGGTCCTGCTGCCTGCCGTCGATGGGGAGGCGATGCGCACCCTCGATGTCCACGACGGCGGCGCCGCCGAACCAGGCTCCGAGACGGTGCTGCTCGTCGAGGACGACGTCGAGGTCCGCCGACGGGTGAGAACCCTGCTCGAGCGCGGCGGTTACGAGGTGCTCGATGCCGGCAGCGGTGCCGAGGCGTTGGCCGTCGCGGCCGGGCATTCCGGTGCGATCGATCTCCTTGTCAGTGATGTCGTGATGCCCGGGATGAGCGGACCGGAGTTGGCCGACGCGATGCGTGTGCGTCAGCCCTCGATCAAGGTGCTCCTGATGTCGGGATACATGGAGGGTGCGACAACGGACCGGGCGTCGGTCGATGCCGAGGCGCGGGTCCTGCGCAAGCCCTTCCGGCGCGGAGAGTTGCTCGCTCGTGTGCGTTCGCTCCTTGACGACCACCCGCCGGCCGCCGATCGGTCCGTGCTGGGGATGGTGCCGGCCGAAGCGATCGGCGGCGGCTGACGCGGCCCCTGGGAGCTCGGTCAGCAGGTCACGATGTTGCGCGAGGGCGAGCGCACGGTCGAGTCCGGTGGCGTCCACGACGTCGCCATCGAAGCGAGTGGCGGGCAGGCGAGGGCGACGATCGACATCAGGCTGTTCGGACCGTTGCGAGTGTCCACGCCGTCGGTGCGACTGACGGGCCGCGACTTCCCGAGCCGCAAGGCGAGCCAGCTGTGCGCCGTGCTCGCCGTCGCATCAGGCAGTCCAGTCTCCAAGGACCGCCTGATCGAGCTGCTCTGGGGTCAACGACTCCCGATGAACCCGGGCGCCACCGTCGAGCACACGGTCTCCACCCTTCGTGCGGCGCTGCGACACGAGAGTGAGCCGTCGGCGATCGTCACGGCGGCCGGCGGCTATCGGTTCGACCTGAGCCGGGTCCGCATCGACGTCGTCGAGTTCGACAGGCTGGTCGAGGCGGCCGCGCGCACGGGTGGCCTCGAGGCTCTGCATCTTCTCCAAGCGGCCCTCCGGCTCGTCGACGGCGAGCTCGTCGAGGACGAGACATCGACGTCGTGGGTGGTCGCCACCCGCGGGCGCTATCACCGGCGCGTCGAGCGGGCGTTGCTCGACGCTGCCCGTCTCGCGCTGGCCCACGATCAGCCGGAACTAGCACGCTCCCTCGCCGCGCGGGCCGGGGGGAATGCGCCGCTGCCCAACGCGGAAGCCGGCGCGGCCACCGCGGCCGCGTTGGCCCAGCTCGGGCGGCGCCACGACGCGCTGGTGGTCCTCGACGAGCTCGAGCGTGAGCTCGTCGCCGCGTACGGCGTCGGGCTGTCACCGGAGGCCGAGACGCTGAGGTGCGTGCTGCGAGCACCGCCCTCGCGAGTGCCGCCAGCGGTATCCGTCAAGGTCAACATCTCGATCGGACCTGCCGTCGACGAGCTCAGCTTCGTCGGCCGGGAGACCGAGTTGGCGATCATCGACCAGGCCATCGACCGCGCCGTGGACGGAGCGACGCAGCTGGTCCTGATCGAAGGTGCGGCGGGCATGGGCAAGAGCCGCCTCCTCGCCGAGGTCGCGGCCCGCCGCCTCGACATCGCCGTGAT
Organism: Ilumatobacteraceae bacterium; assembly: GCA_044867195.1. Lineage (GTDB taxonomy): Bacteria > Actinomycetota > Acidimicrobiia > Acidimicrobiales > Ilumatobacteraceae > JALZMG01. The sequence continues at coordinate 10,164 of JBIOUO010000345.1, read as the reverse complement.
GAGCCTCGGCTGCTCGCCGGCGGACCGGCCGTTCCCGTTGCTGCTCGCAGCGAGGTTGTTCCGGGCCCTCGCCCGAACCTCCAGCCGCCAGTTGGACCCTGCCGCCGGCGACAGCGCGGCGGCCATGTTCGCCGGCATCGCCGGGCTGATCGACGACGAGGGGCCGCTGGCCGTCCTGCTCGACGACATCCACTGCGCCGACACGGCGTCGATCGCGGTCCTCAACGCCCTCGCCTGCACCGCGGCGACGCACGCCCTCGCCATCGTGGCGACCCGGCGCCCTGACCGAGATGCGGCTGCCGACCGGGTTGCGCAGCCGAACCAGACGATCGTCTTGGGACCGCTCGCCGCCGACGACCTGGCACGGCTCGGCCTGGCGGATGCGTCGGTTGAGACGGGTGGCCATCCGGCGACCGTCATGGCCTGCATCGCCGCCGCTTCGACGGACGGCCTGCTGCGATCGGCGGCCCTCAGAGCCGTCGTCGACCGGGTCGCCGAGGCGGGCGAGCCGGCGAGCCGCCTGTTGCGGGTGGCCGCCGCCCTCGACCAGCCGTTCACAGCCACCGACCTCGCGTTCGCCGCGCGCCTCGCGCCCGGGATGGTGCTCGACGTGCTGGAACGGGCGTTTGGCGTCGGGCTCGTGGCGTCCGCCGGCGATCGATTCGGGTTCACCGACGATCTCACCCGGCGCGTGCTGCTCGCCGTCGACCCCGGATAGGCCGCGGTCAGGCCGCGGTGGGCCGCGGTCAAGTCGCTGTGGCCCGGCGCATCCGCCGGCGATCAACCCACGCTCAACACAGCGTCAAGTTTGCATTGTGACCGGTGCATTGACAGGTTTCTCAACGCTCGGTGGGGTCTGATTCGGTCCGGCAGTGAGCGTCCTCGATCGAAGGCGCCGACTGGGACGGACGGGGAAGCGGGCGAGATGCGGGCTCTGGGACATCGGCGGGGATTGCGGCGACTCGGTGAGCACCCGTCCGTCTGCGCGCCTGGCAAGGAGGACGACATGAAGCTGCCCACCATCGCCCACCGTGGAATCCGGCGGGGGTCGATCGCCGTGGTTGCCAGCCTGCTGCTCGCCGCGGTCGGCACCGTGTTCGAGAGCGCCGCGCCGGCGCAGGCGGCGACGAACACGCTGAAGGTGCACGTCGTCGCGGCGCGTACCGAGCCGCTGGCCTTGGGCGGGGCAGGGGTGACTGCCGGCGACCCGGTCGCCGATTTCGAGTACATCATCAACGAGGACAACACCGGCACGACCGAGCAGCGCTCGCCGGCCGATGGATGCTCGCCGGCGGATTCCGAGTATCCCGCCAGCTGCAACTGGACGTCGATCGCCGGCGCGGCCACGTCCAGCCCGATCGTCACCCAGGGCGACCAGGACGACTTCGCCGCCGGCGTCGTGCTGCCCAACGGCCGCTACCTGGTCTCGGTCCTCGCCGACGGCTTCAAGATCGACGGCGCCCACTTCACCGTGCCGCTCGCCGATCCAGGCGTGGTCACGGTCGAAGTGCAGCCGACGCCACTTCCCGACTCGACGATCCAGGCCGCCGTCTTCGAGGACACCTCGATCGTCAACGGCGCCCCCGACCTCCCTGCCGAGCACGGGCTGGCCGGCTTCCAGGGCCACATCAAGGACTACCTGGGCGAGGTCACCACCGACGTCTACGGCGATCCGCTGTGCGGCGACGGCATCTGTCTCAGCGAGTGCTATGTCGTCGACAGCGGCGTCGACATCGGCACCGTCGAGCCGCTCGACGCGGCAGGGCGCTGCCCCAATGATCCGACCGGACTGTCAATGGTCGGTGGCGGGGCGGTGCCGGCCACGGCGGCGATCGAGGGCAAGCTGATCATCCCCAACCTCGGCACCGACCGATACGCATTGTCGATCACGGCACCCGACGGGACGGCCTGGACCCAGACCACCACGTTGGAGGGCAACCACGACTGGGACTCGTGGGTCATGGAAGGGGCGACCGGCCTCGACACCGAGTTCGTCCTCGCCGGCGAGCCGTTCCCCGCGGTGTTCTTCGGCTACGTGCAGGCCACCGGTCCGCTGGCCGCCGGCCCCACCGGCCACGTCAAGGGCGTGATCGTGGGCGTCAAGGCGTACGTGCCCGGCGTCGGCGGCGTGTTCGGCGAGTTCGGCCTCACCGGTGCCAAGGTCGACAAGCCGATCCCGTTCCCGTGGATCGCGCTCAACGACCTCGACAACGGCGACACGGCGGTGTTCATCGGCCGCGGCGACGCCAACGGCGCCTTCGACATCGCCAACGTGCCCGACGGCACCTACACGATGACGTGGTGGGACGAGCCGCAGGACTACATCCTCCAGGTTCAGAACATCACGGTCACCGGCGGCGAGATCGTCGACGTGGGCCTGCTGCAGAGCCTCGGTTGGTGGGCGCAGTTCGAGGGCTACGTGTTCAACGACACCAACCGCAACGGCGTCATGGATTGGCACGACACCGACGGCGACGGGTGCCCCGACCCGGGTGAGGGTGAGCGCGGCGTCGCCAACTTCGGCCTCACGATGCGCAAGCGGGAGAACTCGCTGATGGACCGCGGCGCCACGGCTGTCAGCACCGACGCCTGTGGCCGCTACTTCATGGAGAACGCCTACCCGATGACGCAGTGGTTGGTCATGGAGGCCTACAGCGACCTCTTCTACACGACGGGGTACACCTACCAGTCCGACAACCAGCCGTCGCCGACGACGATTCTCGGCGCCGGCGTCGACGTCAGCGTGCTCCCGATCATCGGCCTCGGCGGCCGCCTCGACTGGGGCGTCCACGCCTATGACCCGGCCGGCGTCACCGGCGGCGTCGACCCGCGCAACGGCGGGATCGTCGGCACCGTCTCCTACGACACCACCCGCAACGAGCTCGACCCGCGGTACGCGGCGGTCGAGGATTGGCAGCCCGGCGTCCCCGGACTCACCGTCGACCTCTACTCGCCGGTGGCGTGCGGCACCAACGCCGGCAACCCCTGTGACGAGACCGAGCGCTACGAGCTCGACGCCGACGGCTCGTTGCTCAAGGGTCAGCAGCTGAACACGTACGTCACCGAGACCTGGCAGCGTCCGGGCCTCAACGACGACGGCGCCTGCGTGCCGCGCAACGTCGACGGCGACCGCCTGGCGTACCCGGCCGACCAGCAGGTCACGGCGTCCGACACCGACTGCCTCGAGGGGCCGCTGATGGGCATCCAGTTCCAGAGCGGATTCTCGACCGTCGACGGCAACTACGGCTTCGCCGACGGCTGCTTCGCCCCCAACCACCTCGATCCGGCCGCCCCGCCCGACGCCCCAATCTGCCTCGACGCGGCGAACCAGCCGGTCGACTTCGCACCGCTGCCAGGCGGACGCGACTACCTCGTCGACGTGGAGATCCCGAACGACGACTACGGCCGCCCGAAGTACACGGTCACGAAGGAAGAGGACATCAACATCGGCGAGGGCGACGAGATCATCCCCCAGGTCCCGCCGCCCGCCTGCGCCGGTGCGCTGCACACCGTCGACGTCGCCGACGCCGGCACGGACAACTACCCGCCCGTCACGCTGCCCAACGGGATCGTCGTGCCGGCATCGAGCCCGGTCGCCAACCCCACGTTCGTCGACATCGGAGGGTCCCCCTACGAGGGCGAGCAGCGGCCGACGTGCGGGATGAAGCTGGTGCCGCTCGCCAACGGACGCTCGATCGTGCCGACGTTCAACGTGTTCACCGACGTCCCGATTCCCGGCCGCTTCTGGGGCCTGCTCGTCGACGACCTCAACTTCTCGGCCGACCCTCAGTCGCTGCTGTTCGGTGAGAAGCAGGGCATCGCGTTCGCCCCGGTGGGCATCTACGACTACGCCAACCACCTCGTCGCCACGACCGAGTCCGACTACAACGGCCTGTTCGACGTGCTCCTGCCGTCGACCAATCGGATCAGCTGCCCGACCCCGTCGGGCGTGTGCCCGAACCTGTACCGCTTCGTCGGCAACGACCCCGGCGTGCCCGGGGCGCTCAATCCCAACTACCGGCCCGAGTTCCGCACCATCGCCGCCGAGTTCGAGGCCTTCCCCGGCCTGCTCGTCCCCGCCGACCTGGCCCCACACCAGGTCGGGGTGTCGGTGCAACTGCCCGGCGGCCAGGTCAACCGGGTGACGTGCGCGCTGGCCCCGACGACGCCGCAGCTGTTCGCCGTGAACCGTCCCTACGTGTCGAGCGGCAGCAACTCGCTCACTATCTCCGGCCTCGGTTTCGGTGCCACGCAAGGCGCCGGTTCGGTCGCTCTGGACGGGACCGCGATCACCGTGACCGCGTGGAGCGACACCACGATCGCGGCCACGGTGCCGGCCGCGATCACCCCCGGCGCGCGACAGCTGATGGTCACCGCCGGCAACGGCCAGCGGACCGTCAGCGGGATCACGATCCACGTGCTCGGCAGCGTTGCCGCCCCGGCGTTCCCGGCCACGCCCGTGCTGGACAACTTCAACCGCGCCAACAACGCCAACATCGGGCCCAACTGGAGCGCCCTCGACCCAGGGTTCTCGATCAACACCAACCAGCTCCAGGAACAGGCGCTCCTCGGTGTCGCCAGGTCGGTCACCTGGGTGAACGGGACGGCTCCCGGCGCCAACCAGGAAGGCCGTTTCACGATCACCGATCTCGGGCCCACCGGCACCGAGTACGGCGTGGTGCTCAAGTCGAGCGGGCTGCTGAACGAGATCCGCGTCGTCCACACCGGCACGACGGTGCAGATCCGCACGAGGGCGGCGCCCTCCTTGACGTTCGTCACCCAGGCCTCGTTCCCGGCGCAGCCGTCGCCAGCGGTCAACGAGGTGCTCGGTGCCCGCTCCGCGGCCGACGGCACCGTCACCGCGTACCGCAACGGCGCCGCCGTCGGTTCGGTCAACGTCACGACGACCGCCAACCCGTGGCCGGCGACGCTGAACACGGCCGGCGGACGGATCGGCATCTACGTCCAGGGCGGGACGGCCGCCAACTTCGTCCGTCTCGACGACTTCGGCGGCGGCAACTTCACCCCGCCGGCCGGTACGAGTTACACGCCCAACCTCTACGAGGTCGGGCCGACGAGCAACGCCAACTACACCGCGGCGAAGGCCTCGGCGGGACGTTGGTTCACTCCGGCGAACTCGCTGCCGGCTGTCGCCGACCACGCCATCCAGAACGCCCTCGACGCTGCCGCGGCGAGCCCTGGCAACGATCTCGTCGTCGTCTACCCCGGTCCCGACACCGCGGCCACCAACCCGCGGCTCAACCCGCGGGGCGCGTACTACGAGAACCTGCTCGTCTACACGCCCGTCAAGCTGCAGGGCGTCGGCCCGGGCGGGTTGCAGGGCAGCACCGTCGTGCGCGGCTCGGTCCTCGACGGCGGCGCCTTCGGTGGTGACAGCCCGGTGGCGGGCGACTGGCTGGACAAGCTCGCGACCCTGACATGGGACGGCACCCAGGACGTCAACGACGGCGCCGTGATCACGCTGCTCGCCCAGGCCAACACGTTCGGCGCGGCGTTCCCTGCCACCATCGACGGCTTCGACATCCGCGGTGGCGATCAGGCCGGCTTCCCGACCAACATCAACGAGGTCGGCGGCACACCGACCGGGCTGCCGCCCGCCGTCGTCACCCAGGGCGGCGCGGTGTTCGCCAACGCCTACGTGCAGAACCTGCGGGTCACCAACAACACCGTCGACAACAACGGCGGCGGCTACGGCACGATCCGCATCGGCACGCCCAACCTGCCGGCGCCCAACACCAGCAACCACAACGAGAACATCCGCATCCTCAACAACCGGGTCATCGCCAACGGCGGCACCAACCTCGCCGGCGGCATCGGTGTGTTCGCCGGGGCCGACGGCTACGAGATCGCCGGCAACGACATCTGTGGCAACTTCTCGGCCGAGTACGGCGGCGGTGTGAGCGTCTTCGGCCTCAGCCCCAACGGTCGAATCCACCGCAACCGGATCTGGTTCAACCGCTCCTACGACGAGGGCGCCGGGATCATGGTCGCCGGCGAGCTGCCGGCCAACCCGGCTGCCCTGTCGCCGGGGTCCGGGCCCGTCGACATCCACGACAACCTCGTCCAGGCCAACCTGGCCCTCGACGACGGTGGCGGGATCCGCCTCCTCATGGTGGGCAACGTCCCGATCAACGTCTACAACAACATGGTCGTCAACAACGTGTCGACCCACGAGGGCGGCGGCATCGCCATCGACGACGGGCCCAACGTGCGGGTGTTCGACAACACGGTGATGAAGAACATCACCACCGCCACGGCGGTGACGAGCAACGGGACGCCCGCACCGGCCGGGCTGTCGACGGGGCGCAACAGCGGCCCACTGCAGGCGACGTTGCCTGCCGGCTCCCCGGTGTTCAGCGACCCGCTGCTGTTCAACAACGTGTTCTGGGACAACCGCGCCGGGTCACGTGCTGCCAACGGCGTGACCGGCGTCGGCGTCCCGGGCGATGCGAGCCCGATCAACAACTGGGACATGGGTGCCGCCGACGGCAGCGGGGTGTTGTCGCCCACCAACTCGGTGCTCCAGACGACGCTCGGCACCAACCCCAGCGCCTCGAACTCGGGCGCCGATCCGGCGGTCGTCAGGCCCTACGACGTGTCCGTCGGGTTCAACGCCTGGCGCACGAACGTCAACTTCATCGGCGCCATCCTCGTCGCCGTCGAGGTGCCACCGAACCTGCTCGGCGACTACCACGTGCCGACGACGTCGTCGGCGGTCAATCGGGGCGCGGCCAGCAAGGCCGGCGTCAACGCCCCGACGACCGACTACGACGGCGACGCCCGGCCTGGCGCGGGCGGGTTGTTCGACGCCGGCGCCGACGAGGTGGTCAGCACGGCCCCGCCGTTCCCGGCGGCAGCCGTCCTCGACGACTTCAACCGGGCCAACGGTGCGCTGGGGGCCAACTGGGCGGGCACCACCGCCCAGACGCGGTTCCGGGTCAACGCCAACAGCGCCCAAGCCCTCGGCGTGGGCGGGGCGGTGTGGTGGAACGCCGGCGCCGCGTTCGGCGCCAGCCAGGAGGCGTACATGACGCTGACCGCCATCGGCGCCAGCACCAGCACGCTGACCCGCACCCAGGGGCTGCTGCTCAAGTCCAACGGCGTCGATCCGGCCACCACCGGCGGCCAAGCGATCGAGGTGCGCTACGTCAACGACACCACCGCGGCCCCCGACCGGGTCGAGGTCCGCACCAAGCTCAGCGGCGGTTCGTGGACGACCGTGACGACGATCACCTCGGCGACGTTCGCCACCGGCAACCAACTCGGCGCCCGGGTGCGCGCCGACGGGACGTTGACGGTGTACCAGAACGGGATCGTCGTCGGCACTGCCAACGTCGGCGCGACGCTCGCCGCGGCGACCGGGCGGATCGGCGCCAGCTACAGCATCTCCGACCCGGCGAACGTCAACCAGATCGGTCGCTTCGACGATTTCGGCGGGGGCAACGCGCCATGACCCCCGCTCCAGCTCGTACCGGCCGCGAAAAGGGAACATCGACATGAGCGACTCGGATCGTCGGGGCAGCCTCGGCCGCCGCCAGCTCTTCAAGTACTTCGGGGGCGCGGCCGCCCTGGTCACGGCGGGCGGGCTGAGCAACAAGTGGCTCGGGCGCACGCTCGGGCCCGTGTCGGCCGGCGTCGCCGACGCCGACGGCCCACCCGCCAACCTCTTCTTCGGCGGCACCGACGGATGGATCTACCTCCCGCCGACGCCGGCGATCGGCGGGTTCCATCCCGACAACCTCGCGCCTGCCTTGCCGTCGCCGGCGGTCGGCAACTTCACCACCTACATGTTCGGGTTCCGCAACGTCACCGGGCTGAGCACCACCCAGCGCCAGGCGCAGAAGAACAGGGCCCAGCACAACGCACCGCTGTTCTGGGTCGACCAGTTCGACCCTGGAGACCCGCACGACTTCCTCGTCGACATCACCAACCTCGGCCTCGCCGTGCGGCCCGACCTGTTCGACGAGCACACGCTGCACTGGCACGGCTTCCGCAACGTGATCCCGTTCTTCGACGGCGAGCCGACCGGGTCGGTGGCGGTCCCACCCGGAACGGTGTTCCGCTACGCCTACCGGCCCCGCGACCCCGGCACGTACATGTACCACTGCCACGTCGAGGACACCGAGCACGTGCACATGGGCATGACCGGCCTCGTGTTCGTGCGTCCGTTGCAGGACGGCAACACCGCCCTCTACCCGAGCGGCAAGTACATGTACAACGACGGTGACGGCTCGACCGGCTTCGACCGCGAGTTCGCGATGTTCCTGTCCGAGGTGTGGGCCGAAGCGCACTGGGCCGACTCGCACATCCAGCTGCCCGAATGGAGCGACTACCACGCCGACTTCTCGATGCTCAACGGGCGGGTGTACCCGGACACGATCGCGCCCAACGGCTCGATCGACCCGTTCCACCCGGTGCGGACCGCCACGGGCGACTTGATCCCGACGCCCGGCTACGAGCATCTCCAGTACCAGCCGTTGTCATCGCTGGTGAACTGCAACGCCGGCGACCGGGTGGCGATGCGGTTCGCCAACCTCGGCTTCGAGGAGGCGGCGATGACGCTCGCCGGGATCACGATGCGGGTCGTCGGCCGCGACGCCACGCTCATGCGTGGACGCGACGGCACCGACACGAGCTACGAGACCAACACGGTGTCGATCGGGGCCGGCGAGAGCTTCGACGTGATCTTCACCGCCCCGGCGCACAGCGGTGCCGGTCCCTACGACACCTACATGCTCTACGACCGCACCTACCGCCGATCGAACAACCTCGCCCCGGGCGGGTTCGGAGGACGTACGACGGAGATCCGTGTCCACCCTGCCGGCGCCGTTGCGGCCCAGTCGATCCCCAACACCTGACCGGCGCGGATCACGAGAGGTATCACGATGCAACGAATCGCAGTGAGTCGCCGTCGGCCGGTCGCCGCGCTGGTCGCCGTCCTCGGGGTCGTCGGCGCGGCCGCTGCCGCCGCCGGAAGCTCCGGGTCACCGGCGGTCGCCCAGGCACCGCCGGCCGTGGGGATCGTGTGCACCACCGGCACATCGCCCAGCCCGACGTTCGCCCTCGAGACCTCGAGCGGCTACATCAGCCTGCCCGACGGCAACACGGTGATGATGTACGGCTTCTCGATGGCGGGTGCGCCGTTCCAGCACCCCGGACCGGTGCTGTGCGTCAACGAGGGCGACACGGTCACGATTACGCTCGAGAACAACCTCGCCGTCGACACCTCGATCATCTTCCCCGGCCAGGTCGACGTGCTCGCCAACGGCGAGCCCGCCACCCCCCAGTTCTCCGGCCCGACGTTGACGTCGGCCACCAACACCGCCGCCGCCAGCGGGGGGACGGTGACCTACAGCTTCGTCGCCGACGATCCAGGCACGTTCCTCTACGAGTCGGGCACCAACCCCGACATCCAGGTGCGCATGGGCCTGTTCGGGGCGCTGATCGTGCGTCCGGCGATGGGCGCCAACTTCGTCTACAACCGGGCCGACAGCGAGTTCACGCCGGACGAGGAGTTCCTCGTGCTGCTGTCGGAGATCGACCCGTACCTGAACCAGGCGGTCGAGAACAACCCGAACGTCAACTTCAACCTCAACAACTACCGCCCGCGCTACTGGCTGGTCAATGGTCGCGGGTTCCCCGACAGCATCGCCGACAACGGCGCCGACTGGCTGCCCAACCAGCCCTACGGCGCGCTGGCCAGGATCCACGAGTTCAACGACACGCTGCCCGCGTCCGACCCCAACGCCCACCCGCTTCCCGGCACGGCCCACTACATCAACGTCGGCACCGGCGACTACCCCTTCCATCCCCACGGCAACAACGGCCTCGTGATCGGCCGCGATGGCCGCCCGCTCGAGGGGCCCGCCGGCGAGGACCTCTCGTTCGAGAAGTTCGCCATCAACATCGGCCCTGGCCAGACGTGGGACATCCTGTTCCGTTGGCTCGACGCCGAGCAGTACGACCCGACCACCAACCCGGTGCCCGTCGAGGTGCCGCAGGTCGCCAACCAGGTGTTCGGGATGTTCTACAGCGGCAGCCCGTACCTCGGCGAGATCGGGCCGATGCCGCCCGGCTCGTCGACGCTCAACCAGTGCGGTGAGTACTACATCATCGCCCACAACCACGCCCTCCACCAGATCA
>JBIOUO010000344.1:0-5377 GCA_044867195.1 Ilumatobacteraceae bacterium | reverse complement strand
CGTCGTCGCGGACGAGGATCAGCCCGCCGGTCTCCTTGGCGACGTCGGATCCCGAGCCGATGGCGATGCCGATGTCGGCAGTGGCCAGCGCGGGGGCGTCGTTGATGCCGTCACCGACCATCGCGACCACCTCGCCGGCGTCGCGCAGCCGCTGGATCTCACGGGCCTTGTCCTGTGGCAGCACGCCGGCGATGACCCGGTCGATGCCGAGCTGGCCGGCGATGGCGCGGGCGGTCCGCTCGTTGTCGCCGGTGAGCATCACCACACCGATGCCATCTCGCCGCAGCTCGGCGACGGCAGCCGCGGCGTTGTCCTTGACCGTGTCGGCGACGGCGATCACCCCGGCGAGGCGCCGCTCGGCAGCGAGCAGCATGGCCGTCTTGCCCTCTGCTTCGAGCCGGGCAAGCGTCTGCTCCGCCTCGTCGGGGATCTCGATGCCCCAGGTTGAGACGAGGTGACGGTTGCCGAGCAGCACCTCGCAGCCGTCGACGCGCACGCACACCCCGCAGCCGGGGATCGCCTCGAAACCCGTGGTAGGAGGCACGCCGGCACCGGTCATCTCGGCGCGCCGCAGGATGGCGGCGGCCAGCGGGTGTTCGCTTCCCGCCTCGGCCGCGGCGGCGAGGCGGATCACGTCGGTCTCGGCGAGCGGCCGGCTGCCGTCCGGGCCGGGCAGGATGATCACGTCAGTGACCGTGGGTTGGCCCTTGGTGAGCGTGCCGGTCTTGTCGAACACGACGGTCGTGACCTTGACGGCTCGTTCGAGCTGCTCGGCGCCGCGGATCAGGATGCCGCCCTCGGCGCCCTTGCCGACGCCGACCATCAGCGCGGCCGGGGTGGCGATCCCCAGGGCGCAGGGGCAGGCGATGATCAGCACGGCGATGAAGGCGAGGATCGCCTGGGGCAGGTTCCCGGCCACCGTCCAGCCGACGAACGCGGCGAGGGCGACGAGCACGACGGCGGGCACGAAGTAGGCGGTGACCCGGTCGGCGATCCGCTGGATCTGGGTCGAGGAGGTCTGGGCCTCTTCGACCAGGGCGATGATCTGGTTGAGCGTCGTCTCCGAGCCGACTCGGGTGGCCCGGAACCGGAACGTACCGGTGGCGTTGACGGTGCCGCCGATCACCGCGTCGCCGGCGCCCTTCTCGACGGGGATGCTCTCGCCGGTGAGCAGCTTCTCGTCGACCGCCGAGGCTCCCTCGACGACGTCGCCGTCGGTAGGGACCTTCTCCCCGGGCCGGACGACGACGATCTCGCCGACCAGCAGCGTCTCGGCCGGCACCGCCATCTCTTGGCCGTCGCGTATGACGTGGGCGGTGGCGGGGCGGAGGTCCATCAGCTTGCGCACCGCGGCGGAGCTCTTGCGCTGGATGATGTCTTCCATGTACTTGCCGAGCAGGACGAAAGCGATGATGACGGCGGAGACCTCGAAGTACACCTGCCGCTCACCGACCTCGACGGGCAAGATGTCGGGGGCGAACACGACGATCACGCTGTACAGGTAGGCGACGCTGGTGCCCAGCGCGACGAGGAAATCCATGTTGATCGCCCGGGCGCGGACCGCCTGCCACGCACCCTTGTAGAAGCCCCAGCCGCCGATGAACTGCACCGGGGTGACGAGGATCATCATCCACACCCCCCACGTGAACCACGGCAGGGCACCGATCGGCGCCCAGGTGATGACGGTCGCGCCGGCGGCCAGACCGAGGAACACCGCCACCCGCATGATCGCCAGGATCAGCACCCCGGTGAGGGCGATCGTCACCCGCCGCTTCATGTGGCGCAGCTCTTGCTCCGGAGACTCGAACGTGCGCCGGCAGCCGTCGCTGCAGAAGTGGTAGGCGCGGCCACCGATCTCGGCGCGCAGGGCGGTGGTCTTGTCGACCACCATCCCGCACACCGGGTCACGTGCCGCCGTCGACTCGCCGGGTGGACCATGGGCGTGCTCGCCACCACCGGCGTGACCGGCGTGGTGGTGGCACGGCATCGGGGCCGGCGCAGCTTCGCCCGGCACGATCGCGAGGTCGGTGGAGTCCGAGCTCATGAGGCGATCACGTCCCTCGCCTGGGCGGTGCGATCTGCCGGCGGGCACGGATGGTGGCGGCAGCCGAGCACCCTGCGCATCTCGGCGCCGAGGCGGTCGGCGACGTCTTCGCGGGCCAGCCACCCGCCAGCGCCGTTGGCGAGGGCGACGTGCCGGTAGCCAGCGTCGGGCTCGGGGCCGATGACGATCACCCGCTGGCGCGGGATCTGATCGAGAGCGGCGAGACAGCAGGCTGGGAAGCTGGCGGCGTCGATGACGAGCAGGTCGGGCTGCAGCTCGGCGACGGTGCGGGCGAGCGACGAGCCATCGCGGGCCTCGGTGGCGACCCAGCAGCCGCACTCCCGCTCGAGCAGTTGACGAGTGAAGCGCCGCATCGCCGGATGGCGGATGACGACGAGCACTCGCGGCACGCCGTCGCAGACCGGGCAGCGTTCGACGCTCGCGGTTCCCTCGGCGGGGTGTGCAGCCATCCCGGCACCTCCTTGCCCCGAGCGTGAACGCTGTGGCGCCTGCTGGCATCCGGCCGGGCTACGGATCGCCGTTGCGGGCTGTTACGGATCCAGCTCCTCGTCGTCGAGCAGCCCGTGCTCGCGGGCGTAACGCACCAGGTCGGCGCGGGCGGTGAGGGCGAGCTTCTGCTGGACGTGGGCTCGATGCGTCTCGACGGTGCGCACCGAGACGTACAGCTCACGGGCGATCTCGGCGTTGGTGTGGCCGAGGGCGACGCGTCGCAGCACCTCGAGCTCGCGTTCAGACAGCTCACCACCCGGTCCGACCAGGCGGCCGGCGCCCGCCGGGCTCAACAGCGCGGCGCCGAGACGCGGATGAACGTACTGCTCACCCGCGGCCAGCTTTCGGATGGCGAGCACCAGCTCGACATCGGCGGCGTCCTTCACCAGGTAACCGTGGGCGCCGGCGTCGAACGCCTTGCGCAGGTAGGCGACGTCGTCGTGCACGGTGAGCACGAGAACCGCCGTCTGCGGGCTGATCTCGGCGATGCGTCGAGTCGCTTCGATCCCGCTGGTGCCGGGCAGCCCGAGATCCATCACGAACACGTCGGGGCGTGCGTCACGGGCCACGGCGATCGCGTCCTCGGCCGTCGCCGCCTCGGCGACCACGTCGAGGTCCGGCTCGTCGCCGACGATCCGACGTAGCCCCGAGCGCACGACGGCGTGGTCGTCGCACAGCGCGACCCGGATCACGTCGGACATCGCGGCACCTCGAGCACCACCGTCATGCCGTCCCCGACGGCGGACACGACGTCGAGACGCCCCCCGACCAGCGCTGCGCGCTCACGCATGCCGGCGAGACCCAGTGAACGCAGCGGACCGTGGCCGACGTCGAACCCGACGCCGTCGTCGACGATCCTCGCTACCGCCGTCTCGCCGTCAACGGTGATCTCGACCGCGGCGCGGGACGCCACGGCGTGGCGAGCGACGTTGGTCAGCGCCTCCTGCACGACCCGGAAGACCACGGTCTCGACCTCGGAGGGCAATCGGGTCTCGTCGTCGACGCCGAAGAACGCAACGTCAACCGGCACGCCGGCGCGCGCCGCGATATCGAGCGCCAGGCGGCGCACGGCGGCGACCAACCCCACATCGTCGAGCACGGTCGGACGCAGGTCGAACGCCAGCCGGCGCACCTCGTCGAGCGCGTTCGCCACCAAGGCACGCACCTCATCGCTGTGGACGCGAGCGTCGTCCAGGCGGACGGGGTCACTCGACAGGGAACCGTCGACGAGCCGCAGGCCGAGCAGCACCGAAGTCAGGGACTGGCCGATCTGGTCATGCAGGTCGCGAGCGACCCGCGCCCGCTCAGCCTCCTGAGCGTCGATCACCCGGGCCAGCAGGTCACGCTGGAACCGGGCCCGCTCGTCGGCGGCCGCCAGGTCGCGCTCCGTCGCCACCAACATCGCGTTCTCGATCGCCGCCGCAGTGAACGCGGCGAGGGTGACGACCAGTCTCTCGTCATTCTCGTCGAACTCGCCACCGCCGTGCTTGTCGGTCAGATAGAGGTTCCCGAACCGCCGCCGGCCGACCCGCACGGGCACCCCCAGGAACGAACGCATCGCTGGGTGATGAGGCGGGAACCCGCGCGATCGGGGATCGGCACGGACGTCGGCGAGACGGATCGGACCGGCGGCGACGATCACCTCACCGAGCAGGCCCTGACCCTGCGGACAGGCACCGATGCGCCCAACCGTCTCGGCGTCGACCCCGTGGTGCACGAACCGCTCGATCCGACCGGTCTCGTCGTAGACACCGAGCGCCGCGTACCTCGCCTCTGCCAGCTCCGCGGCGCCGTGCACCATCCGCTCGAGGAGCTGGCCGAGATCGTGCTCGGCCGTCAGCTCCAGCGCGCCCTGCACGAGGTTCTCGAAGCGGCGATCAAGGTCGCGCTCCACGCCTCACGCTCCATTTCGGCAACGACATCGTGTAGGAGATCGTACCGGGGCTGAGGTCCGCGCCGGGTCGGGCGCTCGGTAGTCGACCGCTGCCACGTTCCGTACCTGCCCCGGATGGCGCAACCGGGCCGCTCGCCGATGATGAGGACAGATCCAAGGAGGACCGCATGATCGACTTCCTCGCCGCCAACTGGCTCTGGATCGCCGCCATCGCGCTCATGCTGGCGATGCACCGTGGCGGCCACGGCTGCGGCATGCACGGTCGCCACGACCGTCACGCCGATGGCGCCGATCGCGCCGATGAGGACCGGCCCGCCGAGCCGGCCGGCACCGACCACGCCCACCCCACGAGGAGCAGAAGGAGCACATCATGAACACCCAGTCCGTACGGGCTGCGTCGGGGTCGACCCGGCCGCGGTCCGCGGTCAACATCACTCCCGCCGAGCGTGCCGGGCGCATCGCCCTCGGCGCCGCGGCCATTTTCGCCGCCGTCGTGCTGCTCACCACCGCTGGTTCAGCCCTGGCGGTCGTGCTCGAGCTGCTGCTCGCACTCGCAGGTCTCGACCTCGTCGTCACCGGCGCGCTCGGCCACTGCCCGCTGTACCAGAAGCTCGGCCATGTGCCGAAGTCGATGAGGAGCCCACGATGACCGAACGGCCAAGCACCGATGATGAGGGCGGACACCGGGCTGCCGGCCACGGCGATCGCTCCGGCCACGGCGGTCACGGCCGCCACGGCTGGATGATGATCGCCTGCTGCATCCCGATGATCGTCATCGCCATCACCCTGGTCGCGACCGGTGTCGCCAACCCCGGCTTCCTGTTCGTGGCCGTCGCCTGCACGGCGATGATGGCGATGATGATGTTCGCCATGGACCACGGCGGCGACGCCTCCAGCGACGACGCCGACCGCTCCACCCACGCCGGCCA
>JBIOUO010000343.1:0-13964 GCA_044867195.1 Ilumatobacteraceae bacterium | reverse complement strand
ACGATTCCCGCCCAGATCGTCGTGTGAGACGATTCCCGCCCAGTTCGTGGGGTGTCCGGCGGAGGTCATGGGCGGAACTTCGGCATCACTTCGGCGGCGAACAGCCGCAGGCTGGCGAGCACGTCCCGCTGGGGAATCTCCTCCAGCGCGTTGAGCATGAAGTTGATCCCGTCGATGCCGACCGACTCCCAGCGCCTGATCTCCTCGATCAGGCGGCCCGGGTCGCCGATCGCCACGCCCTCAGGAAGCGGCGCTCGCTCCCCTGGCGCTCCCGCCTCGCGGCGGACGGGCGGGGCGAGGTTGCCGAGGCTGTGGTAGGCGCTGGTGGGATACGCCTCGCGGGTCCACAGCAGGTGGCTGTTGGACAGGGCGAACGTCGACGCCATGCCGCCGCCGACCCGTGCGGCGACCTCCAGGTCCTCGTGGCAGTAGAGGAAGTTCTGCGTCGTCACCCGCTCGTTGACGCCCCCGACCGGGTCGCACAGCTGGAGCCGGCGGTGGTACTCGGCCGTGCGCCGCTCCTGCTCGGCGAAGCTGACGGCGGCCACCCCGAGGCACCCGATGCCACGGTCGGCAGCGTCGAGCTCGGTACCCGGCGTGGTGACCGTGACCCACAACGGCGGGTGCGGCTGCTGGACCGGCGTGGGCAGCACGCGGCGCTCGGGCATCCGCCAGCCGATGCCGTCCCACGCCAGCGGCTCGCCCGACCACATCTTCGGCAGCACGTGGACGTACTCGTCCCAGGTCTGCTTCGTCAGGTCGGGGTCGACGGAGAACCCACCGAGCTCGGTCCACGTCGACGAGCGGGCCGTGCCGACGTCCAGCCGCCCGCCCGAGAGGATGTCCAGCGCGGCGGCCCGCTCGGCGACCCGCACCGGGTGGTTCATCTCCGGCACGCAGACCACCGCGCCGTGGCCGACTCGGATCTGCGAGGTCCGGGCGGCGACGGCCGTGAGGAACACCTCCGGCGCCGAGCAGTGGCTGTAGCCCTCCAGGAAGTGGTGCTCGACGGCCCACACCCAGTCGAACCCCAGCTCGTCGGCCACGATGGCCTGCTCGAGGGCATTGGCGTACACGAGGCGCTCACCGGCGCCGTCCGAAGGCGGGGGGACCGAGAGCTCGAAGAAGATGCCGAAGCGCACGTCGCGAGCATGCTCCCCGCGGCTCCGTCCCGTCGATCTGGGCGGGAATCGTCTCAGCAGGCATCCCTCAGCCCCGAACTGTCAGCCGGATCGTGCCCGATCCAGCACCAAACCGCCGACAACTCAGGCGGAGCCGCTCGGTTGGACCCGGTCAGGGCTTGTTCGTGTTCCCCGCGTCGACGGGAAGCGCGACGCCGGTGATCCACTGGGCCTGATCGGACAGCAGCCACACGACGGCGTTGGAGACGTCTTCGGGCTCGAGGGAATCGATGGGAAGCATGTTCGTGGCGCTGGCGATGAACAAGGGGTCGGCAGCAGCGGCGGCCATCACGTCCTCAGGTTGTTGGCCCATGAACGTGTTCACGCCCGTCGGGTTCACCGTGTTGACCCGAATCTTGTGCTTGGCCATCTCGTTCGCCAGGGCGCGCATCAAACCGACGACAGCGTGCTTCGAGGCGACGTAGTGGGCGAGCGGTGCCAAGCCGCGCAGCCCGGCCGCCGAGCTGGTGATCACGATCGCCCCGCCGTTCCCGGCGGCGATCATCGACGGCAGGACAGCCTGGCAGGTGTTCCACACCCCCCGGAGGTTGGTGTCGACGATGACGTCGTACTCATCCTCGCTGATGTCGAGGAACTGGTTCGGGCGGAACACGCCGGCGTTCGCCACCGCGAGGTCGAGACGCCCGAACACGCGAAGACCTTCATCGACGATGCGCCTGACCGCCGTCAGATCACGGACGTCGGCAACGTCCCATACCGCCTGTCGCCCCGCCTTCTCGACCAGCCGGGCCGTTTCCTCCAGCTCGGCACGCGTCGCCATCGGGTTGGCGATCTCCGGAACAGGCGCGCAGATGTCGCACAGGACCAGGTCCGCACCTTCCTCGGCCATTCGTGTCGCATGCGACCGGCCCTGACCGTGCCCAGCGCCAGTGACCAAACCGACCTTGCCGTCCAGCAGCCCCACCGCGACCTCCCTCGTCGTTGCGAGGCGCGACTCTACGCGACGGCTGCCGTCGTGCTCGATCCACGGAGATCTCTCAGCCGTCTCCATGCGTCCTCCATGCGGCATGGAGCACGATGGCGGCTGTAACGCAGCGAGAGCAAGAGGGACGGAACATGCCATGGACGAGAGCACGCAGGTCACGACCGGGATGACCCCGGGAGATGTCGTCGAGTTCACCCACCGCGGTGAGCGCCGGACGGCCGAGGTGATGCTGGTCACCTACGACGGTGTCGCCTTGCTCGACCTGTTCGACGGCGACCGTCCGGCCTGGGCGCGAGTCGAGTCGCTCCGCGACGTCGCCGTGTTCCGCCCCGACGCCGACCTCGTCGTCGCTGCCTGATTCCGCGCGGGCTTCCCCTCACCCGCCCCCGGGCCCTTCCGGGTACGTGGCTGCCGGCTCCCTCCCGCGCCACGTACTCGGACGGCGCCGGATACTCGGACGGCGCGGTGCCGGGCGCCTCACCAGCGCAGCAGGTGGGCGCCGCGAGGTGGAAGGCTGACGTACAAGCCGTCGCCGGCGATCGCCGCGCCGTCGCGCAGGTAGCGCACGCCGGTCAGCAGGTCGGACAGCACGACCGGGGCGGCGGTGACCCAATCGAGGCGGACTCGGCCATCGGCCGTGCCGTCACTGAGGTTGATGGCGACGAGATGCGACGAGTCCGGGCTCGACCAGGTCCACGCCACGATGCTCTCGCATGAGCGGTTGTCGGGCCAGCCGTCCACGTCGACCAGCGACCACGTGCCGCGCCGCATCCACTGCTCGCGGTCGTCGCTTCCGGCCAGCGCGTCGCGCACCTGCCGGTGCCACGCGACCAGGTCGCCGTCAGGGGCCTCCTCCGGCCGGCGCCGGAGCGTCACCGGCACCCGCACGCGGCGTCCCGACTCCTGTCCTTCGTGGAGCAGGGCGACGCCAGGCAGCGTGAGGGCGACGAGCGCGGCCGCCCGATTCGCCGGTGGGGCCAGCGCGCTCGCCAAGCGTGGCTCGTCGTGGTTCTCCACGAAGCGCACGGTGTGGGCCTGGTAGGCGGGGTCGGCGCCGAGGTGGGCGCGAATGGACGCGGCCGGCTCACGATGGACCAGGCGGTCGTAGAGCCGCTTGTCGTAGCAGGCGTCGAAGCCCTGCCCGACCAGCACCGGCTCGAGGTCCCAGTAGGCCTCGGCGCAGAACACGAAGTCGGGGAAGCGCTCGCGTACGGCGGCGATCACCGTCGGCCAGTAGCCGGCGCCACCGTCCGGCGACGGTCCACCCCGCGCCCGGTCACCCCAGGTGCGGACGAACACGTCGTCGAGCACGAGCATCGCCATGTCGCAGCGCACGCCGTCGCAGCGCTCGGCGATCGCCGTGACCACCTCCGCCGCGGCGCGGCGGGTGGCCGGCAGCGAGGCGTCGAGCTGGACCACCTCGGGCCAGGCGGGGAAGTACGGGTCGCGGCCGCGGGCGATCACGGCGTCGCCGACGGCGAGGAAGCTGTTGGGGTCGGCGGCCAGGTCGTCGAGTGTGCCCTGGACGAACAGGTCGGGCCGCTCGGTCGCCCAGTGGTGGTCCGGGGCGACGTGGTTGGGCACGAAGTCGAGGATCAGCGCCACTCCCCGCTCGGCGAGCGCCGCCCGGGCGGCGGCCAGGCCGCCCTCGCCGCCGAGGTGGTCGTCGACCCGGTAGTCGCGGATGCAGTAGGCGGAGCCGACGACATCGTCGTCGGTGACGTCCGGCAGCGCCTCGCGCTGGGCGGCCGCCATCGCCGGGTGGGTCCGGGCGATCGCCGCGCCGGCCGGGCTGCGCTCCCACACGCCCATCAGCCACACCGCGTCGATGCCTACCCCGGCGACGTCGTCCCACACGTCAGCGGGCACGCTCCCCAGGTCGACCGCCCGCCCGGCGCGCTCGGCCAGGTCGTGGAGCCAGACCCAGGTGAAGATCTCGTGGACGACGGGGTTGGCCGGCAGTCTCACGGACTCACCGTGCCAGACCGTTCGCTCGCGTGAGGACTCTCTGGGCTCACACCCCGCGCTTCGCGAACGGTGGTGATGGGCGCCATCGACTCGCCGGTCACCCGGCGGAACGGTCGGGCCAGCGTCCGCACGTCCGGCCCGAGCACGGCATCGGGCGTCAGGTGTCCGAACATCTGGATCAGCGGGGCGACCAGCCCGGTCCAGCCGGTCTGGTGCGACGCGCCCAGGCCGGCCCCGTTGTCGCCGTGGAAGTACTCGTAGAACAGGATCAGGTCACGCCAGTGCGGATCGGTCTGGAAGCGCTCCGTGCCGCCGTACACCGGCCGTCGCCCGTCGTCGCCGCGCAGGAACGTCGCGGTCAGGCGCCGCGCCAGCTCGGCGGCGACCTCGAACAGCGTCATCTGCGTGCCCGACCCGGTCGGGCACTCGATCGTCACCTCGTCGCCGTAGTACCGGTAGTACTGGAGCAGGGCGCGGATGATCAGCGCGTTGATCGGGAACCACACCGGCCCGCGCCAGTTGGAGTTGCCGCCGAACATCCCGGTGGTCGACTCGGCCGGCTCGTACTGGACGCAATGCGTCACCCCGTCGAGCACCAGCTCGTAGGGCTGGGCGAGGTGGACGCGGGAGATCGACCGGATGCCGTGGGGTCCGAGGAAGCGGTCCTCGTCGAGCATCCGGGCGAGGATCCGGCGCATCTTGTGCTCGTTGACGAGCGACAGCAGGCGGCGGCCTTTGTGCCCCGGCTTGAAGGGGTCGGCGACGTTGGCGATCAGGTCCTGGTTGCGGCGCAGGTACGTGCGGATGCGATCGGTCACCTCGGGGAACTGGGCGATGAGATCGGCTGACAGGACCGTCACCGCGCAGAACGGCAGCAGCCCGACCAGCGAGCGCACTTTCAGTCGCTGGCCGGTGCCGTCGGGGCGGCGCAGGACGTCGTAGAAGAAGCCATCCTCCTCGTCCCACATCTCGTCGGGGTGGTCGCCGATCGGGTCGATCGCCGCGGCGATCCAGAAGAAGTGCTCGATGAACTTGACGACGAACTGGTCGTAGGCCGGGTCGTCCTTCATCAGGGCGATCGCCAGCTCGAGCATGTTCTGGCTGAACAGCGCCATCCAGCCGGTCCCGTCGGCCTGCTCGAGTCGCCCGCCGTCGGGCAGTGGGGCGCTGCGGTCGAAGACGCCGATGTTGTCGAGGCCGAGGAAGCCGCCCTCGAACACGTTCTTGCCGGAGGGATCCTTGCGGTTCACCCACCACGTGAAGTTGATCAGCAGGCGGGTGAACGACTGGCGCAGGAACTGCCGGTCGGCGTCTCCCAGCACCCCTGACACGCTGTGCATGAACAGCGTGGCGAAGGCGTGCACGGGCGGGTTGACGTCTCCGAAGTTCCACTCGTAGGCGGGGATCTGCCCGGTCGGATGGAGGTAGACCTGCGACAGCATCAGGTCGAGCTGCGACGTGGCGAAGTCGGGGTCGACCATCGCCAGAGGGAGGCAGTGGAAGGCGAGGTCCCACGCCGCGTACCACGGGTACTCCCAGGTGTCGGGCATCGAGATGACGTCGTGGTTGACCATGTGGAACCACGCCTCGTTGCGCGTGCCATGGCGCAGCGGGTGACGCAGCGGGTGGGCCCGATGCTCCTGCAGCCAGAGGTCAACGTCGAAGTAGTAGGACTGCTTCGACCACAGCATCCCAGCCAGGGCTTGGCGCAGCACGTTGGCCTCGTCGCCTGACACCGCGGGCGGGGTGATCGCGGCGTAGAACTCGTCAGCGTCGGCCAGGCCCTCGCTCACGATCCGGGCGGCGTCGGCGAACGGGTCGGGGTGCGGATCCCCGCGGACGAGGCGGAGGTAGGTCTCGATCGACCCGCCGGCGGGGACCGTCAGGGTGATGTGGGCCGCGGCCTTGGTCCCCTCGCCGGCCGGGTTGACCGTCGGCGTGCCGTGCAGCACGTGGTCGCCGATGCCGTCCTTCGGGAACGGCGGCGAGTCGGCCTGACCCCACAGGCGCGTGGCATTGGTCTCGTTGTCGCAGAACAGCAGCTCGGCGCCAGGCGGGGTGTGGAGGTGCCAGGTGCCGAGCTCGTGGTGGTCGGCACGCACCAGCGGCGTCCCGGCGCCATCGAGGCGCCGCAACGTTGGGCGGGGCGTGTGCGGCGGGAACGTCCACGTATTGCGGAACCACAGCGTCGGCAGCAGGTGGATCGGCGCCGCGTCCGGCCCGCGGTTGGTGACCACGATGCGGCAGACGACGTCGGTGGGGTCGGCCTTGGCGTAGGTCACCTCGACGTCGAAGTAGCGGTCGTCGTCGAAGACACCGGTGTCGATCAGCTCGTACTCCATCTCGAAGCGCGAGCGGCGGGCGTTCGTGGCGACCAGGTCGGCGTACGGATAGGCGCGCTGCGGGTACTTGTACAGCCACCGCTGGTAGCAATGCGTCGGCAGGTTGTCGACGAAGAAGTAGTACTCCTTGACGTCCTCACCGTGGTTGCCCTCGACGTTGGTGAGGCCGAACAGGCGCTCCTTGAGGATCGGGTCCTGCTCGTTCCACAGGGCGAGGGCGAAGCACATCTGCTGGTGCTCGTCGCACTGCCCGGCGAGCCCGTCCTCGCCCCAGCGGTAGGTCCGTGAGCGCGACTGGTCGTGGGTGAAGTACGACCAGGCGTCGCCGTTGTCGCTGTAGTCCTCGCGGACCGTTCCCCACTGCCGCTCGCTGAGGTAGGGGCCCCAGAACCGCCACGGCACGCCCTGGCGCGCCTCGCGCAGGCGGACTTCCTCCCTCGTCAGCTCCATCGGGCGGAACGTAGCCCGTGCGATCCGGCGCGGTGACCGCCCGTCTGGCGTTCACCGTGCCGCCACCTGCCGGTGGGCGTGGGCACAGCATCTCGGCCGTACGGTGAACCCCATGGATGCGCCTCTCCCCACCTCTGCCACGACCATCCCGTCACGGAGTGTGGCGTTGACCGGCGTGTTCAACTTCCGCGACCTCGGCGGCTATCCCGCACGCGACGGGCGGTCGGTGCGCTGGCGGACCCTGTTCCGCGCCGACGGACTCGACCGCCTCACCTTCGACGACGTCGAAGTCCTGCGCCCGTATGGGTTGCGCACGGTCGTCGACCTGCGCATGGCCCACGAGCTCGACGCCAGAGGCCGGTTCCCCGTCGACCACTACCCCGTCACGTTCCACCATCTCTCGGTGATGGACCGGACCTGGGACCTCGAGTCGGCCGTCCGCGACAACGTCGCGCCGACGGAGTTCCTCCACGCCCGGTACAGCGAGATGCTGGTCGACGCCGGGCCGCGGTACGCCGACGCGCTGCGCCTGCTCGCCGCGCCTGGCGCCTTGCCCGCCGTGTTCCACTGCGCGGCGGGCAAGGACCGCACCGGCCTGCTGGCGATGCTCGCCCTCGGCGCGGTCGGCGTCGGCCACGACGACATCGTCGAGGACTACGCGCTGACGTCGGCGACGATGGATGCCTTCCTCGCGGCGAGGGCGTCGAACCCGGAGATGGCGGCGATGATCGCCAAGGTGCCGGCCACGTTCTTCGCCGCCGACCCCGCGGCGATGGCCCTCGTGCTCGGCGACATCGAGGCCGCCCATGGCTCGGTCCGCGCCTACGTCGAGCACCTCGGCGTCACGACCGACGACCTCGCCAACCTGGAGGCCCAGCTGCTGACGACGTGATCGATGTGATCGATGTGATCGACGTGATCTACTCCTACCCACCCGAGTGTTTGCCGCATCCGAGTGTCTGGCGCGGGAAGGCCCCGCACGAAACGCTCGCATGCGCCGAACTACCCGGATGGGGCGAGACTGGGGGCATGTGTCGCAACATCACGACCCTGCGTGGGCTGCAGCCGGCGGCGACGGCCGAGGAGATCGAGGCCGCCGCCCGCCAGTACGTGCGCAAGGTGAGCGGCGTGCAGACCGTGTCGGCCGCCAACGAGGATGCCTTCGAGCTCGCCGTCCGGCGGGTCACCGCCGCCACCACCGACCTGCTGGCGTCGCTGCCGCCGCGCAAGCAGCCGCCGGCCACGGTCCCCCCGCTGCGCCGCATCCGCGCCCGGACCGCCTGAACCCGTCCGGCCGAACGTGTGAGCGGCGGGGGTGTGGGGGCAGAGGCCGTTGGGCCGGAGCCCCCACAGGCGAGCGATCCGGCTCCGCCGGTCGATCGCCTGGATGCTGAGTGCCGGCAGGAGGCCGGCTCCTTGTCTGTCAGCGGGAAGGCTTCGCCTTACCGCTGACACTCTCAGGCGGCGCGGGTAACGGGTGGGGCGACGTTGGCGACGGCGAGCAGCGTGGAGACCTGGCCGAACGCCCGCAGGCGGGCTACCTCGGGCTCGGTGGGGTCGCCCAGGACGCCGGTCAGGACCGGCGAGACGCCACGGTCACGGGCCCGGCGGACGAACCGGCGCACCGCGCTCTCGTGGCGGGGGAACCCGTCGGACGCCAGGTCCCAGGCCAGATCGGTGAGATCGTCGCTCCTCATGGCAGCCAGTATGAGGACCGTCATCGTTCAGTGCTAGCGATGATCTCTCATCATGTCGATCAGCTAGCCTGATGGACATGCCCCAACTCCGCGACCTCGAGCTCCGCCACCTCGTCGCCCTCGAGGCCGTCGCCGGCGAAGGCACATTCGGCAAGGCGGCGCTGCGCCTCGGCTACACGCAATCGGCCGTCAGCCAGCAGATCGCCGCCCTCGAGCGACTGGTCGGCGGGCCGGTCTTCGACCGCCCAGGTGGCCCGCGACCGGTGCAGCTCACGCCGCTCGGCAAGGTCGTGCTCAGCCATGCCCGCGACATCCTCGCCCGCGTCGACGCCACCGGCGAGGCGATCGAGCGCTTTCTCGTCGGCGCCGTCGGGCGGCTCGACATCGGCACGTTCCAGAGCGTGTCCAACGTGCTCTTGCCGGCGATGTGCCAGCAGTTGCGGCGCGAGCACCCGGGCGTCGACATCCGCCTGTTCGAGAAGGAGGACAACGACGCCGGGCCCCAAGGCGTCATCAACGGCGAGCTCGACCTGGCGTTCACGATCGGCCAGCGCGGCGCCGAGCTGGAGTCCCTGCTACTGCTCGACGACCCGTTCGTCCTCGTCGCCCCGAAGGGCGAGCTGCCCGAGGGGCCGTACCCGACGCTCCAGCTGAGCCACGCCTCGCTGGTCGGCTACCCGCCGAGCACCTGCCAGGCCGACATCGACAACGGGCTGCGCGCGGTCGGCGCCACACCCACGTTCGTGTTCCGCACCAACGACAACGGCGCCCAGATGGCGATGGTGCGCGCCGGGATGGGGTGGGCCGTGATGCCGCTGCTCGCCGTCGACACCCGTGACGACGGCGTCGACGTCCGGTTCCTCGCCCCCGAGCTGCCGCCGCGGCAGATCTGCCTGGTGTGGCGCCGCGATCGCACCTTGTCGCCGGTGGCATCGCGGATGGTCGACCTGGCGCGCGAGGTCGCCCGCCACATCGGCCAGCTCCCGGCGACGGCCTGAGCGCGCTGTCGGGTGAGCGCGCGAGTGGGGACGGAGGGCGCGACGTGCGGGTCGTCCTGATCGGCCCTGGCGCGGTCGGCGGCGTCGTCGGCGGTCGGCTGTTCCAGCACGGCCGCGACGTCGTGCTCGTCGCCCGCGGCCCGCACCACGAGGCGATCGCGACCCGCGGCCTGACCGTCGAGTGGCCCGAGGGCTCGGTCACGCTGCCGATCCCCGTCGTCGGGTCACCGGCCGCGGTGACGTTCACCCCGGACGACGTGGTGGTCGTCGCCGTCAAGAGCCACGACACGGCCGGCGTCGTCGATGCCCTCGGCGCCGCTGCCCCGCCGGAGACACCGATCGTGTGCCTGCAGAACGGCGTTGCCAACGAGGTCGCCTTCCTGCGTCGCTTCGCCGCGGTGCACGGTGTCACCGTGATGGCGCCGACGTGGCACCTGGAACCGGGCGTCGTGCGGGCCTACACGCACCACGCCACGGCGATCCTCGACATCGGGCGCTGGCCCCGCGGCACCGACGACGTGACCGAGGCGATGGCGGCGGCGTTCCGACGATCGGGCTTCGAGTCCGTCGCCCGGCCCGACATCGCCCGATGGAAGTACGCCAAGCTGCTGCTCAACCTCGGCAACCCCGTCGACGCCCTGTGCCCGCCCGGCGATGACGCCACCCGCCTCGTCGCCCTCGCCCGCGAAGAGGGCGAGGCCGTGCTGGCGGCCGCCGGCATCGAGCACGTGAGCGTCGACGAGGACCGGGCCCGCCGCGGCGACATCCTGCGGATCGTCCCGATCGACGGCAAGCCCCGGCCCGGCGCGTCGACGTGGCAGAGCCTGGCCCGCGGACTACCCGTCGAGGTCGACCACCTCAACGGCGAGATCGTCCTCCTCGCCCGCCTCCACGACCTGCCGGCGCCGGTGAACACGCTGCTCCAGCAGGCCACCCATCGCGCCGTCGCCGAGCGAACCCCGCCGGGCTCGATCCCCGCCGCCGACCTCCTCGCCCACCTCTGAGCTTCCACCCGAGTGGGTTCTTCGCGGGCAGTGTCAGGAGACGGTGCCCGCCGGAACGACCCACTCGACGGCCTGGTGGGTGACGGACGCGATGAGGTCGAAGTCGTGGTCGTAGTGCAGCACGACGAGTCCGGCTGCTTCCGCCGCGGCCGCGATGAGAAGGTCGGCGATCTTGGCTCCGCGCTGCTGGCTGCGAGCAGCCAGCGCGTCCTGCACCTCCACGGCTCGGTCGAGGACTTGCTGGTCCATCTGGACGAATGGCCACGCTGATCGCTCGGCGCGCATGGCGGCGTGCGATGTGGGATCGGGTGAGGAGAACCCTGCCTCCAGGTCGGTGGGGGTACAGCGGGCGACCAGACCGGCTTCCAGGAGCGGTGTCAGCCGGACCGCGATCTCGGCCGTCGTCAGCCGGGTGAGGGCCGACGTGTCGCCGAGGTAGTAGGGCTTCAACCCCACGCGGCGCGGCGGGCGTCGGGGTCGCTCAGCATGGCCGTGTCGATTCCTCGCTGCGCGAGGAGCGAACGCCGGCGCTTGTCGAGGGCGAGCACCTCGTTGAAGGCCTCATCGACCGTTGCCTTGAGCGTGCGCGTGCCGAGGAGGTCGCGGACGGCGTCGAGCTTGTCGTCGTCGACTTCGATCAGGCGCTTGGTCATGACGGACAGGATATCTCACTCGCAGCAGTCGGATAGCCGGAGCCTCGGCGAGCGCTGCCGGACACGATGTCAGCTCGCCGGCAGCGGTACCCGTTCGGTCTCGCCGGGGACCGGGGCGAAGCGGCCGGCGGCCCAGTCGGCCTTGGCCGCCTCGATGCGGTCCTCGCTGGACGCGACGAAGTTCCACCAGATGAGGCGACGTCCGACGGGTAGCCCCGCCGAACGTCACGACACGCGCCGGCGCGCCGACGGCGTGGACGACGGCGTCGCCGGCGTCGACCACGGCGAGGTGGCGCCGCGGAATCTGCTCGCCGGCGACCTCGACGTCGCCGTCGACGACGAGCACCGCCCGCTCCTCGTGCTCGGCGGGGAGGGCGAACCGGGCGCCCGAGGCGAGGTGGACGTCGGCGTGGAACAGTGGCGACGCCCCCGGCACGGGCGACGACGCTCCGAACCCGGTGCCGACCAGCAGGCGGATCGCCACGCCTCCGTCGGCGACTGCCGGCAGCGCGGCCGCCGGGGCGTGCTGGAACGACGGCTCGACGTCCTCCATCACGTCGGGCAGGGCGACCCACGTTTGCAGCCCGGCGAGCGGCGCGGCGACCGGGCGGGCGGCCGCCGGCGAGCGCTCGGAGTGGACGACGCCGGACCCGGCTGTCATCCAGTTGACGCCGCCCGGCTCGATCTGCTGCACGGCCCCGGTGGAATCGCGGTGCACCAAGGAGCCGTCGAACAGGTACGTAACGGTCGCCAGGCCGATGTGCGGGTGCGGTGGCACGTCGGCGCCGAGCCCGGGTGCCAGCTCGTCGGGGCCGATCAGGTCGGCGAAGATGAACGGCCCGACCATCCGCCGGGCGTGGAACGGCAGCAGGCGGTCGACCTCACCGGCGCCGACCGTACGGCGGCGCGGGGCAATGATACGTTCGATACTCATGAGGCCTCGGGGGCAGGGCCCCCGAACCCCATCGCTGCCCGGCGGCCTGGCGGCCGCTCGGCCAGCACGTCCTCGCTGCGCTCGCTCATACCGGTGGGATGCCGTGGCGGCGGTGGGCGAAGTGGCGGTCCTTGCAGCGGGCACGCTCGATCCGGGCGATCAGCTCGGCGCGCAGCGCGCCGGGCTCGATGACAGCGTCGACGACCAGCTCCGATGCCAGCCGCAGCAGGTCGACGTCGGTCTCGTAGATCGCCCGCTGCTCGGCGACGAACTCGTCGCGCTCGGCGGGGTCGGCGATGGCGGCGATCTTGTTGGCGTACACGGCGTTGATCGCCGCCTCCGGCCCCATCACCGCGATCCGGGCGGTGGGCAGGGCGATCGTCGCTACCGGCTCGAATGCCGGACCGGACATCGCGTACAACCCGGCTCCGTACGCCTTGCGCACGATGACAGATACCTTCGGCACCGTCGCCTCGCTGACCGCGGTGACCATCTTCGCCCCGTGGCGGATGATCCCCTGGCGCTCGACGGCCGAGCCGATCATGAACCCCGGCACGTCGGCCAGGAACACGAGCGGGATGTTGAATGCGTCGCAGCACCAGATGAACCGGGAGGCCTTGTCGGCGGAGTCGACGAACAGGGTCCCGGCGAGGTGGGCGGAGTTGTTGGCGACGATGCCGACCGGGTGGCCGTCGAGGCGGGCGAGCCCGACGATCAGCTCACGGGCGAACAGCGGCTTGATCTCGAAGAAGCTGTGGCGGTCGACGATGCCGACGATCACGTCGTGCATGTTGAAGGGCACCCGCTCGTCGGCCGGCACGACGTCGGGCGCCAACTCGACCTCGGGCGGCTCGGCCTCGTACGTCGGCGGGTCGTCGCGCCACGTGCGGGGGAAGTACGACAGGTAGGCCTTGGCCTGGTCGATGGCGTCCTCGTCGTCGACGGCGAGGTTGTCGGCGCAGCCCGACTGCGTGACGTGCATCCGCGCCCCGCCCATGTCCTCCAGCGTGGTGATCTCGCCGACCACCATCTCGGCCATGCGCGGCGAGCCGAGGTACATCGAGGCGTTGCCGTCGACCATGAACACGACGTCGCAGAACGACGGGATGTACGCCCCGCCGGCGGCCGAGGGCCCGAACAGGCAGCAGATCTGGGGCACCTGGCCCGACAGCCGGACCTGGTTGTAGAAGATGTGGCCAGCACCGCGTCGGCCAGGGAACAGCTGCACCTGGTCGGTCAGCCGAGCGCCGGCGGAGTCGACGAGCCACACGATCGGTACCTGCTCGGCGAGCGCGGCTTCCGAGGCGCGGACCATCTTCTCGACCGTGCGGGCACCCCACGAGCCGGCCTTGACCATCGGGTCGTTGGCGACGATGACGGCCGGCATGCCCTCGATCGTCCCGCGGCCGGTGACGACTCCGTCGGCCGGGAGGCCAGTGGCCATGGCGTTGGCCAGCACGCCATCCTCGACGAAGGAGCCGGCATCGACCAGCAGGTCAATCCGCTCGCGGGCGGTCAGCTTGCCCTGGCCGCGGATCTTCTCCAGCGCCCGCTCGTCGGGCGTCAGTGCCTGCTGGACCGCCTGGTGGACGTGCTCACGCACAGTGTCACGCTACGTGACCGCGTACCGCACGGGGTTTCCCGGATGCGCAAGCGCCTGCGGGTCGTTCAAGCTGCCCTCAGCGAGGGAGTACGTCGGTGGTGCGGGCGGCACCGCCGGCGTGGCGACGCCGCTGACATTCGACGGACCGGGAGCTCGGGCGGGGCCCCCGGTCCGTGCTGTTTCGAGCC
>JBIOUO010000342.1:0-2354 GCA_044867195.1 Ilumatobacteraceae bacterium | reverse complement strand
GGCGGTCGAGGAGAAGCACACGCGTTCGGCGACAACGTCGCCGTAGACCAACGTTTCTTCGCCATTCAGCGATACCAACTTGGCCTCAGTCCTCGTCGCGACGACTCGGCAATCGGGCTCGGCGGCTGCCCCCCGAGCGACCCACAGCTGCATGGCGGAGACCATCACCACAGTTGCGAGCAGACGCCCTTTCATGCCGGTGGGCAGTTCGTGACGTCGATACCCTGCCAAACGGCTTCGAGGGGTGACGCTGGAAGCGATCCGTTCGGTGTCGGCACCACTGGTTGCCGATACCTGCCCGCCACCAACCCCTCGGTCGCAGCGACTGGTTGACCTGCAGCATCGACGAGGAAGCGATTGTCGACGTAACACATCGTGACCGTGGCGTCCTGGTAGGGAGGACCCGGACCGAGTTCGACCTGCTCGGCAACGACGCTGAAGTAGTCCGGACTCGCTCGAGCGGCCCGCTCACCCGTCTGGACGAGGTTCGTCACGAAGTCGCGCAGCGTGTTGTAGTTGTTGGTGCCGGGGGCGGAGATCTGAGCCACCGTCGCGTCGAGGTTGTCGAGCGTGGGGTTTTCCGTCAACTGGCTGCGGAGGCCCACGACCGCTCCCAGTCGGCCTTGATCTGGGCCTTCAGCGCTTCGACGTCGACCGCCGTCGTCGGGGGTGCAGGTGGGGTGGTCGGCGGCGCCGACGTCGGCGCCGGCGTGATCGGCGGTTGCGTGGGCGGGCTGGTGCTCTCGGCAACGGGCCCCGCTATCGCCACCGCGACCGTCGTCGCGTCGGCAGCATCGTCGTCGTCGCCGCTGCACCCCGCGCCGACGAACCCCACCAGGCTGATGGCCACAGCCACCCTCACCGTCGTCGACCGTCTGTGCATCGCGCTCCGAAATCCGTTCCACCGCCGCGCTGGCGGCACTGTAGTGATCCCCTGTCCCGCATGAGTGTCGTGACCGCGGGAAAAGGGAAAAGCAACTTCGGGTACGTTTCCGGCCCATGCCGCAACACGTGCGTGGGGTCGTCGCCCCCAGCAAAGGCGCCCCCGTGACCATCGAGACCGTCGTCGTCCCCGACCCCGGACCGGGCGAGGCGATCGTGGCGATCCACGCGTGCGGCGTCTGCCACACCGACCTCCACTACCGCGAGGGCGGCATCAACGACGACTTCCCGTTCCTGCTCGGCCACGAGGCCGCCGGGACCGTCGAGGCGGTCGGACCCGGCGTCACCGAGGTTGCACCCGGCGACTACGTGATCCTCAACTGGCGCGCCGTGTGCGGGAACTGCCGGGCCTGCCGCCGTGGTGAGCCGTGGTACTGCTTCGCCACCCACAACGCGACCCAGAAGATGACGCTCGCCGACGGCACCGTGCTGTCGCCCGCGCTCGGCATCGGTGCGTTCGTCGACAAGACGCTGGTCGCCGCCGGCCAGTGCACGAAGGTCGATCCCGACGCCCCGGCGACGGTCGCCGGGCTGCTCGGCTGCGGCGTGATGGCTGGACTCGGGGCGGCGCTGAACACCGGCAACGTCACCCGCGGTAAGACCGTCGCCGTGTTCGGCTGCGGCGGCGTTGGTGATGCGGCGATCGCCGGGTCCGCACTGGCGGGGGCGTCGACGATCGTCGGGATCGACATCGACGACCGCAAGCTCGAGTGGGCCAAAGCCTTCGGCGCTACCCACACCTGCAACTCGACGACCACCGATCCCGTCGAGTACATCCGGTCCGTCACCGGGGGCTTCGGCGCCGACGTGTGCATCGAGGCGATCGGCAACCCGCAGGTCTACCGCCAGGCGTTCGAGGCGCGCGACCTCGCCGGCACCGTCGTGCTCGTCGGCGTGCCCCACCCTGACGCCGTGCTCCAGCTACCGTTCATCGAGGTCTTCGGCCGCGGCGGGGCGCTGAAGTCGAGCTGGTACGGCGACTGCCTGCCGTCACGAGACTTCCCGATGTTGATCGACCTCTACCGCCAGGGCCGCCTCGACCTCGATCACTTCGTGACCGAGACGATCGCCCTCGACGCCGTCGAGGAGGCGTTTCACAAGATGGAGCGGGGAGAGGTCCTTCGCTCCGTCGTCGTGATGTGAGAGCCGTCCTCAGCAGCTCCGCCCGGGCACCTGTGGGACCACCGCCAGCTGGTACGTGACGTCACCCTCGGTGAAGAACGTCAGCGTCGTGGCGTCGACGAACAGCGGCTCGGCGAACGCCGCCGGGACGGACGCGCAGGTCGCAGCGTTTGCCAGCTCGACCGGTGCATCCGCCGGCCACGGCACGTACGCCGGCTCGACGTCGGTGGCGATCGAGCCGCGTTCGACCGGCGTGGCCTGGATGAGGTACTGCTCGGCCGCAAACGGCT
>JBIOUO010000341.1:0-27170 GCA_044867195.1 Ilumatobacteraceae bacterium | reverse complement strand
AGACCAGGAAACCCCAGCCGGCAACGACCAGTAGAGCACCGAGAACAGCAAAGAGCCCAGCGGTCGACGAACCCGTCGGAGGCATTTGTTCACCGTCCCGGCCGGGCGTCGTCGAGCCCGGCGTGGTCGAGCCGGACGTGGTCGAGCCGGGCGTGGTCGAGCCGGGCGTGGTCGAGCCCGGCGTCGTCGAGCCGGGCGTGGTCGAGCCGGGCGTGGTCGAGCCCGGCGTCGTCGAGCCGGACGTGGTCGAGCCCGGCGTCGTCGAGCCGGACGTGGTCGAGCCCGGCGTCGTCGAGCCCGGCCTCGCCGTCGTCGAGCCCGGCGTCGCCGTCGAACCAGGCGGCGCCGAACCGGGCGGCGCCGAGCCGGGCGTCGCCGAGCCACGCGGCGCCGTCGAGCTGGGCGGGGTCGTCGAGCCGGACGGCGTGCTCGAGCCAGGCGCTGCCGAACCGGGCGCCGCCGAACCGGGTGTCGTCGCCGAGCCAGGCGCTGCCGAACCGGGCGCTGCCGAACCGGGCGCCACGGAGCCGGGCGGCGTCGTCGAACCAGGCGGCGCCGCCGAACCAGGCGGCGTCGCCGAACCAGGCCTCGCCGAACCAGGCGTCGCCGAACCTGGCGTAGAAGGAGTCGACGGCGTGGAGAAGCCTGGAGCGGACGATCGCCCTGCGATTACGATGGCGACTAGAGCCAGCAGAACAAGTAGAGCGTGCGCAGCGAGGAGAATTGCACCGCGAGCTCTATCGATCCGATCCGGCCAATCTCTCACTGGGGCGATTGTCGCGCGCAGGGATGGCGTCGACGAGATTTGTGTGACCGGAGCTTGGGGAGTAGTTCGCTCGTAACCGGTTGCTCACCGATATTCGTTGTGCGCTGAGCCGCAGTCGCCACCGCCCCGACGGCTGCGCAACGACTTGCCAGAACGATGTCCGACGCGCTCAGCCGGCCGCTGGCGCCGCCAATGTCACCGGCCACTAGGGTCGACGTGGGCGCACCCGAGCGGGCACTATGTTCCATAGTGCCCGCTCCTTTCATCGAGCGATTTGGCTTCGATGCATCATCGAGGTTGCCTAACGGCAGCCGCCGTTTCCGTCTGACCAGTACCGCGTCCTCGCTACGTGACAAGCGGTCCCATCGCGCGGTTCGAGGACGATCACGGGCGTCCTTGTCGACCGCCGACCGCAATAGCCGTCGAGCTTCGGTGCGACGGCGACCGCCTGACGGACGTACGGCGCAGCGCGCCTACCGCGAGCTCGGAGTGACCTCGCGCGTCGACCTCGCCCGCGCGCTCGCCTGAGTCGAGTCGGTGTCAGTGCGCGGTAGCGCCGTAGCGCAGGCGCAGCAGCGATGTGCCGCACGAGCGGCGGGTGATGAGGAGCATCCGGTCGAACTCGTCCTCCGCCAGCTCGCCCGCGCCCATCGCGCCGAGCGAGGCGGCGATGTCGTCGACGGTGTTGGAGTGGGCCACGACGAGCACCGTGCCGCCGCGATGCCGAGCGGTGATCGTCGCCGCCAGCGCTGGCGCGTCGAAGGCGTCGTACTGCGTCACCGCCACGCCTGCAGCGGCAGCGGTCGGGATGCCGGTCTGGCGCGAGCGAAGGAACTTCGTGACGTAGACGCCCGTCACCGACGCGTCGCCGAGCATGCGGGCGAGCAGCTTCGCTCGCGCCCGGCCGGCGACCGACAGCGGCGGGTCGGTCCCGCCGACGACGCGCTCGGCGTGCCGCACCAGCACCACGTCGAGCGCGTCGGTCAGTGCCACAGCTCTGATCCAGCCCGGTCAGGCGTCGCCGTCGGCGCCGTTGGACTCGGCGCCGTTGCCGGCTGGTGCCTCGAAGTCGATCTCGATCCTGATCGTGCGGATCCGCCTGCCATTGGATCCACCCACCTCGTCACTGAGGAGCGTGGTCAGGTCGTCGATCGTCGAGGTGTTGGGCGCCAGCACCAGAGAGGTGCTCGCGGGATCGCAGTCGGCGTCGTCCAGCCGGTCGAGCCGGACCGGGAGCGGCCTGCGCGCCTGCTCCGACAGCAGGTAGGTCATGCCACCAGCCAGCTCGCCGTCGAGGTACGTGCGCAGCTCGACGCGGTTGTCGCCCTGGGCCACCGCCCGCTTGATCACGTCGGCACTGATCGACGCGCCGGGATCCAGCTCGAGCGTCACCTTGCGCTCACCGCGAGGCGCGATCGAGAAGCGCCGCGCGGCCCCCTCGGCCAGCAGCATCTCCCATCCCGCTCGGCGCATGAACGCAGGCAGCGCAACCTCGATCCGCACGCGCACGGCATGATCGTGCGGATTGCGGATCCACAGCAGGTGATCTCGGAAGTAGCGCACGATGTCGCGCAGCGTCGGGATCACCGGGCACACGTTGCGCTGGGCGATGTTGTTGTCGAACGGCACCAGCCGGTGTTCGGGGATGGGGCCGGTGATCGTGGTGTCGTTGCCCGGATCGCCGTCGGCGTGGGCGATCGCCAGCAGGCACTCGTGACCGACGTGCGTCGGGACGAAGGCGAACGGACCGACGATCGTCGACCCGCCGCTGGCGATCGGCCCCGAAGCCGGCACGGTCGGGGTGCCCATCGGCTGCCAGTCGTCGGGGAATAGCAACCCGGAGCCGGGGTTGGCGTGGTAGCCGTCGACCCGCACGTTGTGCGCCGTCTGAGTGCCCCGGTTCTTGACCCGCACGTACATGTAGTTGGTCGCCCCGACGATCGGCTCCTGATGGATGGTGCCGCCGTCGGCCGCCCGCCGCACCCACATGTCCTGGCACGACCAGTGGTTGGCGAGGTACCCGTAGCCACCATGGCGGCCGTCCTCGATGAACACGTCGACCGCCGGCGGTTTGCCGATCCGGTTGACGGTGTTGCCCCGACCCGGCGCGGCCGCCGGCTGGAACAGTCCCTGCTGCTCGAACGCCCACCGCACCACCTTGTGCAGCGCGCCGCCGGCGATGCCCTTGAACGTGGTCGTCGTGAGGTCGGCGGTCTGCAGGTGCCCGACGAACACCTCGGGGAACGCCGTGGTCGACGTCAGCAGCCCGATCCCCTTGCAGATGAGGTAGGCCGTGGTCTGGGCGGCCCGCTTCCGAGTGTTGAGGTCCGCGGCGTCTCCGCCGATCGAGCGGTAGAGGCGGAACAGCGTGGTCGACAGCACCTGCTCGCCGCCGTACTGGGTGTTCCAGTTAGGCCCGAACCAGCCCCACCCGGCCGCTACGGCACGGTCGTGGCGGCGATCGAGGGTGGGGACGCCGGCCTGCACCCACGGGAACGTCTGGAACCGGTCGACCGCCTTCGACCCGGGATCGTTGAGGATCGCTCCCAGCGCGTCACCCGCGCTGTGGGCGAACCCGAAGTTCGGGCTGCTGACGTGGTCCCACAGCAGCCCGTGACCGAACTCGTGCCACACGACCCGGTTGTCGGTCGCGATGCCGATCGGCTGGCCGGGCATCATCCGCCCGAACAGCAACTTGCCGAGACCGTTGCCGAGGGCGTTTCCGGGTGCCTGGGCGTTGATCGCGTCGCCCAGCGCACGGTGGTCGACGGGTACCGGGAACGTCGTGCCGTTGAAGTACGTGGTGACGTTGAAGCCGAGGCTCTCCATCGTCCGGAACAGGCGGTCGCAGTTGTGGTAGGCGTTCAGCGCGGCGAAGTCGTCGGTGCGGACGTCGAACACGAAGTTCGCCGACGGGCTGGCACCGATCGGCGGTGCGCTCACCGGGGCGTCGGTGTCCTGCACCCGTACGAACGCCCCCGCCAGCGGCTGCGGCGTCGCCGCCCCGAGCCCGGCGAGCGTGTGCGAGGTGCGGAATGGGTTGAGCACGGCGTTGGACGCGGCGGCCGTCACTGCGGCGCCGCTCTGCGTCTGCGGGTCGCGGTCGAAGACCAGGCCGGTGGCGCAGGCGACCAGCGGCCGCAGGTAGAGCACGTCGGCGCTCGTCGGCTCGACGAGTGCCCGCCAGTGCACCGCCGGCTGCTGCGGGCTCAGGGCGGCGTCGAACAGCACCTCGTCGACGATGTAGTGGTTGCCCTTGGCCAGACCGGCCAGCGTGGTCGGCGGGAGCGGCGCCACGGACGGCTCACC
Organism: Ilumatobacteraceae bacterium; assembly: GCA_044867195.1. Lineage (GTDB taxonomy): Bacteria > Actinomycetota > Acidimicrobiia > Acidimicrobiales > Ilumatobacteraceae > JALZMG01. The sequence goes on along the minus strand of JBIOUO010000341.1, from coordinate 23,095 downwards.
GGTGAAGCAGCCCTCGCCGGCGCTCGGCTCCTCGCGCTGCTCGGGCTCGTAGCGGTACACGACCTGGCGCGGGATGCGCCCGTTGCCGAGCTTCGGCAGCTCGATCCCGAGCAGCTTGCGCAGCCGGGCGTTGCTCAGCTTCCGCTCGCCCCCGTCGCTGACCTGCGCCGCCGGGTTCTCGATGGAGATCGACCCGTGCATCGAGGACTGCACGGCCTCGAGGCTGAGCGTCGAGGGATCGACCTCCATGCCCATCGTGGCTTCGAACACGTCCAGCCCGCCGACGGTCTGCTTGTACACGACGACCTTCGTGCCGGCGACGTCCTTCTCGGTGGCGAACTCGATCACCGGCATCGACAGGTCGCCGTCGACGGCGGCGAACGTCGCGCCGCTGGCGACCGCCGACTCGGCGAGCCCCAACGTCGCCAGGTTCGAGCGGAGGAACGACTCGGCGACTTGCTGCGGCGTCGCCGCAGCCGCAGCCAGCCCGGCGTCGACCGCCTCCACCGGCCGTTGCACGTAGACGGTCTCGCCGTACTCGTTGGTGATCACAGACTCCGCCATCAGCCGCCCCTCTCGATTGCCGCACGTGTCGTCGTGCCGTGGTGCTCACGCCGCACCTGCCTGAGAGACGAGTGGACGTCGCGCCGTGATACACGCATTCGCGGGACATTCTCCATCCTCGACACATGCAGGGTCGCCCGGCGTGTGTGGCGCGTGACTTCTGCGGATAGAGTCCCGGCCCTCAGGCGGACAGATCGAGGTAGAGGTGGGGATCAATCACGCGTCACCCCGCGCGCTCGCGCGGCGTCTGGCCGGTGTGTGCACGCTGCTCGTCGGCGTTGGTTGCGTGGCGGCGACGGCGAGGGCGGAGGACGGCCAACCCGGCACCAACTCATCGGAGTCGGTGCCTCAGGCCCGAGCGGCAGCTGCGGCCGCGGACGAATCGGGAGGCGGCCTTGCACGTTGTCGTCCACGAGCGCGGCCGCATCACCCAGTCGACCGATGGGGCTGGCACCGTCGGCGGCTCGACATCGCTGACGCTCGAGAAGCCGGCCGGCGCATCACTGCGCCGGGCGGTCTTCTTCGCCGCCTCCACGGGGTTCCAGGGGGGCGGCATCGGCGACATCGCGCTCGACGGGCAGGCCGTGGTCTTCACCGACTCGGTGCCCAGCAACATCGAGTCGACGAACTACTGGGCCGACGTCACCGAGCTGCTGCGCGGGAAGCTGGACACCGCGCCGGACGGCGGGGTCTCCTTCCAGGTCGCCGAGACGGCTCCGTTCAGCTTCGACGGCGTCATCCTCGTCGCCATCTTCGACGATCCGGCGCAGGCCCACGATCGTTCCGTGAGCCTGCTGTTCGGTGCGATGAAGACTGCCGGCGACAACTTCACGCTCCGCCTCGCTGAGCCAATCGACCTCTCGGACCCCGATCTCATCCAGCAGATGTCGCTCGGCATCTCCTACGGCTACCAGGGCGGGGGAACCGGCCAGTACAGCGAGGTCGACGTCAACGGGACTCGGCTCACCTCGTCCGCCGGTGGCGAGGACGACGGCGAGCCGGCCAACGGTGCGCTGATCACCGTCGGCGGCGTCGGCGACTCGACTGCCAACCCCGATCCCTTCGTGGTCAACACCGGCCCGCGAACGGACGACGAGCTGTACGACCTCAGCTCGTTCGTCACCGACGGGGCGACCCAGATCACCGTCGCCACGCGGAACCCGTCGGCCGACGACAACGTGTTCTTCGCCTCGTTCACGATGAACCCGCCCGTGACGGACATCGACACCGGCAGCGGACCCGAGTATGTCGCCATCGGCGACTCGACGACCACCGGGTTCTCCGTGCCCACGTGCTCGGAGGACCGGGTGACCTCGCCGTTCGGCTGCGTGGGTGATCCGCCGGCGACGCCGTACCCGGAGCGGATCGCGGCAGCAGATACCCGCTTCGACGATCTCGACCGGAAGGGCATCTGGGGCTACACGATCGCCGACGCCGTGGCGGCATACGTTGCCGGGCGCAACGCTGAAGGTTCGTGGGTGCCGCAACTGACAGCCGCCGAGGATGCCCGCGAGCTCGTCACGGTCTCCCTCGGCGCTAACGACATGAACTTCTCGGACATCCAGCACTGGCTCGGCCAGTGCATCGGCGTCAAGCAGAAGTCGTTCCTCGGCGTCGTGTACGACACCGACATCGTCGTGCGGGAGGACGAGTGCCGCGAGGCGGCGACCGACCGGGCCACCAGCGACGCCCTGAGCGACGACATGGACTCCATGTTCGGCGTGCTCGACACGGCGTCGTCCAACGGTGCCTCGGTGGTCGTCACTCTCTACTACAACCCGTACAACGACAAGAAGGTCATCAACAACTGGTTCGACCGCTCCTGTCACCTGATCCACACGGTCGGCGACATCATCACTGCGGCGATCAATGACGAGTTGCAGCGCCGAGCCGCTGACCACGGGTTCGTGGTGGCTGACTTCAAGCCACCGTTCGAGGGCCACGGTGCCGGATCGGACGACAGCTACGTGTACGGCAGCGACTGTGAGACGATCGGCGCACTGACCGCTGTCGACTTCGACCTCGGGTGGCCGCCGGTCGATCCCGACGACACGCTGCGCGAGGTCCAGCGGCGATTCGATCCCCACCCGAACGCGGCGGGTACCCAGGCGCAGGCGGGCACCATCCTGGAGGTCTTGTGATGTGGTACGGCAGGTTTCTCGCCGCCGGCTCGCTGGTCGTGCTGGCTTTGACCGGATGCGGCAGGGAGGCGTCGCTCCGCGAGGCGACGGGTGCTCCTGCGGTTGGTCAGGCGGCGGCCTCGGGCCGGGTCACGCTCACCGATCTTGCGACGATGTGCGCCGCCCCGACCGACACCGGGCCAGGGATCGCCGTCGTCTCGACCGAACTGCGCGACGCCAACCGATCGATCGAGCTGCCCGATTGCATCATCCACCTCGAACGCGGCGCGGACGTCACGCTGAACAACGTGACGATCACCGGCGGGACCATCAACATCCACGACCGGGCAACGGAGCCGTCGTCGAACGGAATCAGGCTGCAGCGCGTCACGATGAGAACGGCGGCGCTGCTCGTCGAGCTCAACGACGTCGATGACAGCTTCAAGATGGAGGCCACATCGGTCACGACCGCGCAGGGCATCGGGATTCGGGTGGCTGGCACACACGATGGCGGCAATGACGGAGGCAGCATCTCGCTGGTCGGGTCGTCGCTGCTGGCCACCGACGCCGACGCGACCATCCACGTGCTCGCCTCCGAGCACACTGGAGAGATCCGTCTGGTCAACACCACGGTCGACACGCAGGGGCCGCTCACCGTGCTCGCCGCGGCGTGTTCGGCCCAACTGCAGGGGGAGCGACTCGATTGCTCGACGACTACCGTCAGCGCCGAGCTCGACGGCTGATCCGCGCCATCGGTTTCGCCATCGCCGCAGTGGCGATGGTGACCGCCTGTGACGGCGGGTCGGGCGGCCTCGACGAGCTGCGCGACTCCGCCGTCGAGGTCTTGACGGCGGCCGGCATCACGGTCGAGCGCGAGCCTGCGATCCAGCGCTCGAAGGACATCGAGTACATCACGACCGACGGGACGCTTGCCGGTGACCTCGAAAGCGTCGTCGCCGAGGTCGCTCGGGCGATGGAGGCCGGCGGCTGGGAGGTGAAGACGTCCGAGGCCGTCGGGTCGGCCGCCGGCCAGCGTGCGCCCGCGTACCGCGTGATCGCCACTCGGGACGACATCGCGATCCGCGCCCTCGTCACCGGAGTGCTTGGGACCACCACCGCCCCAGCCGGCACACAGTGGGTGCAACTCAGCGTGGCTCGTCACGACGATCGTCTGGCGTGGACGACGACGTCCTGACGCTGATCTTGATGACATCGATGGCCACGACACGCGGTCAGCCGGCCGGTGTGACGCTCTCCACGTTGAGCGTCGTCGCCGCGCTCGAAGACAGCCGCCAACCGGCGCGGGTCTGGACGGCGACGTCGTGGTAGGTGGCAAGCACACGCGTCAGCCCACCGTCCGTGGCGATGATCGTGGCCTGGGCATAGGCCGTGATCGCCGCCTGGGCCCGGCTGCCGCCACGTCCCCGCTCCGGCTCCAGCGGCACGATCTCGATGGTGCCGAGCAGATGCTGCGCGGCGGCGGCACCGCCGACGATGGCGAGGACCTGGTCGGCCAGGTCCTCGGGGCCGTAGGCGTCGATCGCCGGCAGCGACGTGACATGGGCGTTGGAGGTGAACACGGCCCGGTAGCGCGCCCGTCCTTCGTCCTCGTTGCCTGCCGCCAGCGCATCGCTGCCGTAGGCGTAGTTGGCCTTCAGGTTGTTGATCGCCAGGATGTCCTCGGCGGACAGGTGGCTGCCACCACCAGCCGCCGCGGTCGCTTCCGTGGTCAGCGCAGCGATCGAACCGGCCGTGAGGCCGGTGCCGCCCGCGATGAGGCGGCGGCGGGTGAGCACGGTGTCGGGCATCGGGTGATCTCCTTCATCCAGGCCCGCCAGGGCGGCATCCTTGCACGCATCTGCCGACGCCCCGCACGGCGGGCCCACTTACGCGGACGGCGCTGCCGTACAGTCGCACGGTGACTGGTCGCCCCGCCGCGGGCCGCCCGGTGAACGCTGGGCTGCTCCCGCACCTGCGCCGGGCCCATGACCACATCGACGCCCACTTCGCCGACGAGCTCGACCTCGGGCAACTGGCCGCTGTCGCCGGTGTGTCGAAGTACCACTTCACCCGCAGCTTCGAAGCGGCGTACGGGGAGACCCCGATCCGCTACCTCACTCGGCGGCGGATCGAGCGGGCGCAGGATCTGCTGCGGTCAGCCAACCTGACGATCACCGAGATCTGCATGCTGGTCGGCTTCGCCAGCCTGGGCTCGTTCTCGGCCCGCTTCCGCGAGCTCGTCGGCGAGTCGCCATCGGACTACCGCGCCCGCTGGGCGAACGGTGGCCCCCACATCCCGGGCTGCTACCTGTTCATGTGGGGACTGCGACCAGTCGAGCAATCTCGGAGAAGCCCGGCGGACGGCGCTGTGCGTACGGTCGACGCATGATCACCAACATCTCCCTCGTCACCATCTACTGCCTCGACCAGGACGTCGCGCGTGACTTCTACGTCGAGGCCCTGGGCTTCGAGGTACGAACCGACGTCACGATGGAGGGCTTCCGCTGGGTCACGGTCGGGCACCCGAGCCAGCCCGAGCTGGAGATCACGCTGATGGCACCGGGCCCACCGCTGGACAACGAAGCGGCCGAGTTCGTCCGCCCCTCCGATTCTGCGTGAGCGATCATGCACGTTTCGCGACTAATCGCTCACACAGAGGTCGGGTCCGCCGCCAGGAACGTCAGCGCACGGTGATCTCACCACAAGCGACACGGTCGCCGGCGTTGCCGGTACGACCGGTGAGATCGCCGGCGTCGGGGGCGTTCGCCGTGTACTGAGTCGCTTGCGGGCCGACGGGAACGTTGCCGAAGTTGTCCGGGCCGGCGTGGAGGATGACCACCCGCCCGGCCAGCTCGCCGATGTCGATGCGGTCGATGGAGAACGTCGCCTTCGCCGTGCCGTCGCTGTCCAGATGGAGGCTCGGCATGTCACCGCTGTGGCCGCCGTGCACCTCGCCGTCGTGCTTCAGGTGGCCGTCGGCGGACACGAACCAGGTCGCCGGGGCGGCCGCCGGGTCGGCCTCGCACCCGGTGCCGTTGGCGGGGTTGTCGTTGGCGTGGATGTGGAAGCCGTGGAACGCGCGCGTGGTGGTGGCCGACGGCGGGACCTCGAGCGTGACGGTCACGGTGGTGGTGTCGCGGTGCTCGCGGAACCGAACCTTGCCGATGTCGGTGCCGTCGGCGAGGCGCAGCGTGGCGCGTGCCGACGACGGTCCGTGATCGGCAGCGGCAACCGTCGCGGTCAGGGTGATGCCCGCCGCGGCCAGGGCGGTCACGGCGATGAGCGTTCGGCGCATGATGGTCTCCTTCTCGTCCCTCGAAATCCGGGACTGACTCGTTGTGTCGTCGAGGTGCAAGATCGGTTCTGTGGCGTCGTGCAGAACCGTCAACCCGTCTCGGTGACACAGGTAGGGCATGACGGCTGATCGCTCGGCGTGCACCGACGCCGAGCTGCTCGTCGCCATCGCCGGCGGCGACCGCGGCGGGCTCGACGAGCTGTACGCCCGCCACGCCCCGTGGCTGGTGCTGCGGCTGGGACGGCGCTGCGCCGATCGGGCTGTCGTCGAGGAAGCGGTGCAGGACACGTTCATGACGATCTGGCGCAAGCCGGGATCGTTCGCCGGCACTGGCGATGTCGGTGCATGGGTGTGGGGCATCGGCATCCGCCAGCTGCTCAACCACATGCGCACGCGCAAGTCGCCGGCATGGCACCTGCTGGTCCGGTCGGATCGAGTCGTGTCGGCCGAGGACGAGATGCTGGTCGGGATCGAGCACGGCGACGTCGGCGGGGCGATCGGTCAGCTGTCCCCCGAGCTGCGCGCCGTGGTGCAGGCGACGGTGCTGGACGGTCTGACCACGCGCGAGGCCGGCCGGCTGCTCGGCATTCCCAACGGCACCGTCAAGACCCGCATGGCGCGGGCCCGCCACCAGCTCCGGGAGGCGCTGACATGACCTGGCATGCCGACACCGCTGTGCTCGACCGCTATGCACGCGGCCAACTCAACGACATCGACGCGGCGTCCGTCGAGGCGCACGTCACCCGTTGTGCCCAGTGCCGCCAGGCGGTGGCTGTTCACGTCGACCAGCGCGCCCTCGCCGCGATCAAGCTCGGCCTCGACGACCGCCTCGACGCCGCCCGCGCGGGATGGCTGGTGCGAGGGCTGACCGCGATCGGCGTGCCCGACCACGATGCCCGCCTGATCGCCGGCAGCCTGTCGCTGGAAGCGTCGTGGTGCGTGGCGAGCCTCGCCGCGATGTGCTTCGCCCTGCTGGCGGCGACGGCGGGCTCCAGCCGGGCGTCGCTCGGGCTGTTCCTCGTCGTCGCTCCGCTCGTGCCGCTGGTCGGTGTGGCGCTCGCGTTCGGTCGCCGCGTCGACCCGACGTTCGAGATCGCCCAGTCGTGCCCGACGCCGAGCATTCGCATCCTGCTGGTCCGCGCGCTTGCAGTCGTCGGGCTGACGGTGCCGCTGCTCGTCGTGCTGTCGCTGCCGTTCGGCACCGTCCTGGCGTTCGCCTGGTTGCTCCCCACGCTCGCGCTGGCTGCCATCGCGCTCGCCGCCGGCACGTGGGTTCGGCTCACCCATGCGGCGATCGGCCTCGCCGTGTTGTGGGCCGGCTTCGCCACGGTCGCGTTCTCGGGCGCTTCGCGGGCAACGGCCGAGGCGTTCGCCCGTAGCGACATCGCGTTCCAATGGTCGGGCCAGCTGCTCTGCGCCGCGCTGGCCGTCGTCTCGCTGGCGGTGCTCACCGCCCGCCGTCACAGCTACGAGGTGACTCGATGAAGAACGAACCAGATGTGATCGTCCGCCAGGTGGTCAAGCGGTATCGAGGCCGGACCGCGCTCGGCGGCGTCGACGTCGAGGCCGGGCCCGGTGTCACGGGTCTGCTCGGTCCGAACGGCGCCGGCAAGACGACGCTGCTGCGGATCGTGGCGACGGTGCTGCGCGCTGACGGCGGCGACCTGCGCATCCTGGGGCGGGATCCACGGGATCCCGACGACCGCCACGCGATCCGCTGCCAGCTCGGCTACCAACCGCAGGAACCCGGCTTCTTCCAGGGCTTCACGGTCAGCGCGTTCATCGACTACGTCGCCATCCTCAAGGAGATCACCGATCGCACCACGCGCCGGCGCGAGGTGCGGCGGGTGGTCGAGCTGGTCGGTCTTGACGACGTCGCCGGCCACAAGATCCGCCGGCTCTCCGGTGGCATGCGCAGGCGTGTGGCGATCGCCCAAGCGCTGCTCGGCGACCCGCAGGTGCTGATCCTCGACGAGCCGACGGCAGGTCTCGATCCCGAGCAGCGGCTGCGGTTCCGCGAGGTCGTGTCCCACCACGCGTCCACCAGCACCGTGCTGCTGTCCACCCACCAGACCGACGACGTCGCCGCGCTCTGCGACCGCGTCCTCGTCCTCCACGACGGCCGCGTTCGCTTCGTCGGCACACCCGCCGAGCTGGCGGCGCGGGCCGCGGGCCAGGTCTGGCTCGCCGACCAGCCGAGCCCGGGCGCGCGAGCGTCGTGGCGCACGGCGACGGGCGAGCACCGCGTGGTCGGCCCGCCGCCGGCCGGTGGACGACCGATCGCGCCAACGATCGAGGACGGCTACCTGATGCTCGTCGGGCAGCCCGAGCAGATGGAGGACTCGGCGTGACGGCGACGACGATCCAAGCCCGTCCGGCCGCGTCGAGGGGCGCGCTGCTCGGCGTGGCGGCGGTCGAGGCGGTGCGCCTGGTCCGCCACCCGGCGTTCCTCGTCGGCCTGCTGCTGACCTGGCTACAGCTGCTGCAGTCACTGCTCACCCACGACGAGGAGTGGGAGGGGCAGCGCTACTTCTCCGCGATGATCGCCAACGTGTGGGTGTGCGCCGGCACACTCGTCGCCGCCGCGTGTGTCGCTGGTCGTGACCGCTGGCTGCGCGACATCGAGCTGTTCCCCGCAACGCCCGTCACGCCGGGCGGTCGAGTGGCCGGGAGTGCGCTCGCCCTCGCCGCTCCCGTCACCGTCACGTCTGTCGCCACCATCGCCGCAGCGGCGTGGTTCGAGCGCCGCGGTGGCTTCCCACTCGGCGACCCGCCGTACAGCGACGCGGTCGGCCTGCCGCTGGCGCAGTGGGTGCAGGGACCGCTGCTGGTCGCGCTGGCGGGCATGGTCGGCATCGCCGTGTCGCAGCTGCCTCGCCTCCGCCTGGTCGCGCTGCTTGTCGTCACCGCGGTCACATGGGTGTTCGGCATCGCGCCGTGGTTGATCGGCGGTCACCCCATTCGCGTGCTGCACCCGTTCATGTTCCCGGCGTACGAGGCGCGCGTGTCCGGGGACGCAATTGACACATGGACGGCGGGTGATCCGCCCCTGCTCCGCCCGGTGGACTACGCGCTGTACTGGCGGGCTCTACGGTTCGACACCGCAGCGCTGTGGTGGCACATCGGCTACGTCGCCGGCTTCGTGCTGATCCTGGCGTGGGCCGCGATCGCTCTCGCCGACCGAGGCACCGGCCGCCGCCGCCTGCTCGTGCTCGGCGTCGCCCTGGTCGCCGGTTGCGGTACCGCCCAGCTGCTCACCGCCGGCCGACCGGCGTGAGCACGGCCGACGGCTGGCGGGCGGTGGCCCGCTCCGTCCGTTGGGCGCCGCTGCTGGCTGCCCCGTTGTTCGGGTGCTTCACGCTGGTCGTGGCGCGCGCCGTCGCCGGTCCGGCAGGCGGTCGCCTCGCGCTGGTCGGCGAGATGGGCCGCGCGCTGACCTGCGTGTCGGTCGCGTTCCTCGTCGACGACCCGGCGGTGTCGGCGGCTCCGGCTGCACCCGTCACGGTGCGTCGGCGCCTGATCGCACGCGCCGCGCTCGGCGTGCCGGTCGCCGTGCTCGGATGGGTGGGACTGGCCGCGGTCGAGCGGTCGTTGACGCATGGCGACGTGTCGTTCGACGCACGCACGGCGCTCGCCCTCGCCGGTGCCGCGATCGGGTTGGCCGCGATGGCCGCTCGCCGTGGCGTCGAACCCTCACCGGGAGCGGTGGGCGCAGGGGCCGTCGTGGCGATCGCGACTGCGGCAACGCGGGTCCCACCGCAATGGGTCGCCCACGCGCCGCGTGGATCTGTCGTCGCCGCCCTCGGGGTGATGCTCGGCCTCGTCGGCGTGTGGATCGGCTCCGCCGAGCCACGCCCCTGACGGGCTCGGTCTCCGCGACCCCTACATCTGGGTGGCCCTGGTCTCATTCCGCCTTCTGGGGCGCCACGGTCTCGAAATCGAGACTGTCGCCACCCAGAATGCGGGACGCACCGCCGGGCACTCCGCCGGGTCAGGGCGTGCAGACGGTGCCGACGACGTCCGACGTTCCCGTCCCGGTCGTCGAGTCGAACGTCCCCGACGCCCGGATCGCACCGGAAGCCCCGGCGAAGTCACCCGTTCCGCCAACGATCGTCTGGACGTCGACGATGTCACCGCGCCCGGCGGTGGCGAACGCGCCGGCGTTCTTGATCGTCAGCGTGCCGCTCATCCCCCAACCGCTGACCACGGCGACCGTGTCGCTTGTGAACAGCGCGACGCTCGTGGTCGGCGTGTCCGCGGTGGGCACGAGCGACGTGACGACGCCGTGGAACGTCCCGTGCAGCGGGCCGCTCGTGTAGCTGGCATCGATGCACAGTCCGAACGGCGACGTGCAGCCACCGGGTGGTGCGATCTGCTCGTCGTAACGACCGGAGAACGAGTGGCAACCGCTGCCGGCATCGGCGGTCGCGCCGAGCAGCAGGACCGATGCGGCAGCGGCCGCGACCACGCCAACGCGCCGAGCGACCGGCGTACGAGCTGAGGCGGACATGGGCAGGCTCCTCTCCGGTGGCGCCCCACGCGCCACTCGCGGACCTCTGTCCCCAACCGCTGCGGACCGTTACGTCCGACGGGGCCGATGCCCGGCAAGGCGAGCGCCGGCGGCTGTGTCAGCGGGCAGGGGTGAACCGCGGGATCGCGTCGCCGGGCGGGCCGGCCGCGCCGTCTACCGGCTCGAACACGACGGTGACCGGCTGGCCGATCGACACCGACTCGACATCGACGTCCACGAGGTTGGTCAACATCGTCGGACCCTCGTCGAGGCGGACCATCGCCAGCACATAGGGCGCGGCGTCGCGGAACGGTCCGGTCCCGCGCCGCACCACGGTGAAGCTGTAGACGGTGCCGCGGCCGCTGACCTCGGTGTACGACACGGCGTGGGAGCCGCAGAACGGGCAGACCAGCCGGGGGTACCAGATCAGCTCGCCACAGTCGTCGCACCGTGGGAGCAGGAGCTGGCCGCGGGCGCAGCCGTCCCAGAACGCCGCCGTCTCGTGGTTGCGCCGCGGCGCACGAGTCGGCAGGTACGCCGGCCGCGGGTTCATTGGTGCACCCTTGCATCGTGCGACGCGTCAGCATCATCGGACCCTCGGGGGCACCAATGAGCGAAAGACCGTGCCGAATTGTTCGCTCGCTCGAACTGCTGAATTGCCTCGCTCGCTCGAAGACTCGCTCCCTCGGACAGTCCCTCGCTCATGCGTCGGCGACCCCGAGGATCAGCGTCGAGCTGAGCATGCGCGTCGACAGTGCCCCGCCGGTCCCGTGGGCCAGTGCCAGCTGGCAGTCGGGAACCTGCACGGCGGGTGTCGCCTCGCCGCGAACCTGGCGGACGGCCTCGATCACCTTGGTCATGCCACCACGGTTGGCGGGATGGTTGTTGCAGAGGCCGCCGCCGTCCGTGTTGAACGGCAGCCCGCCGCCCGGGGCGACAAGCCGACCGTCGAGCACGAACCGCCCGCCATCGCCCTTGACGCAGAATCCGAGGTCCTCGAGCGTGATCACGACGGTGATCGTGAAGCTGTCGTAGATCGACACGTAGTCGATGTCCGCCGGGGTCACGCCGGCCTCCTCGAACGCCGCCGGGCCCGACCACAGGGCGCCGGTGTAGGTCAGGTCGACACGACCTCCTGCTCCGTCCTTGACCGCTTCGCCGTGGCCGAGCACCTTGACGCACGTCCGGTCGAGTGACGCCGCGACCTCCGGGCTGACCACGACGAGCGCCCCACCGCCATCGGTGATGACACAGCAGTCGAGTCGGTGCAGCGGGTCGGCGACGACCGGCGAGGCGACCACCTCCTCGACGGTCACCACGTCGCGCAGGAAGGCGTGCGGATTGTGGCTGGCGTGCAGCGACGCGGCGACCTTGACCTCGGCGAGCTGCTCGCTCGTCGTGCCGAACTCGTGCATGTGGCGGCGGGCGGCGAGGGCGTAGTTGGCGACCACGGACGAGCCCCACAGGTTCTCGAACTCGGCTTCCGGCGCCGCCGAGAACCCACCGCCGGCGCCGGGTTGCGGGCCGCCGTTGCGGGGCGTGCCGGCGAGCGTGATCAAGGCCACGCTGGCGTGGCCGGCAGCGATCGCCGCCGCTGCGTGGCCGACGTGGACGAGGTACGAGGATCCGCCGGATTCGGTCGAGTCGTACGTCCGGCACCGCAAACCCAAGTACTCGCCGATGGAGATCCCGCCGAAGCCAGGCGCGTCGCCGGCGCAGTAGTAGGCGTCGACGTCGGCGAGCGACAACCCGGCATCGCGCAACGCGCCAGCGGCGACCTCGGCATGCACCTGGGCGACGGTGCGATCGGGGATGTCGCGGCGCGGGTGCTCGAACGCCCCGGCGATGAACGCCGCGCCACGCAACGACATGGTCAGGGTTCGTAGCACACCGCCTCGAACGGCGGCGCACGAGCCACCCGAGTGTGTGGCGCGGGCCAGACCAGCGGCAGACACTCCGATGGATACTCGGATGGGCACAGCGGCGTGTCGGGCGTCAGGCCATCGAGCCGCGTCGAGCAAGATCGGAAGGGTGCGCGATGACCGCGTGGCACTGGAACCGACGAGGACGGTGAGCTGATGCGCTGGAGGGTTGGCACGGCGACGATCACTGCGGTGATCGAGAGCGAGGTTCCCACCTCGCCGCGGTTCCTGTTCGGGCACTTGAGCAAGGCCGATGTCGCGGCGCTGGCCGAGTCTCACCCCTGGCTGCGGCCGGCGTTCGTCGATGACGCCGGCTACCTGCTGCAGCGGGTCCAGTGTCTGGTGGTGGACATCGACGGCGTGCGCGTGGCCGTCGACACCTGCGTCGGCAACGACAAGGTCCGCACGAACCCTGCCTGGACCAACATGCAGCTGCCGTTCCTCGACCGCATGGCCGATGCCGGCTACGCAGCCGAGGACATCGACATCGTCGTGTGCACCCACCTCCACGTCGATCACGTCGGCTGGAACACCCGGCTCGTCGACGGCCGCTGGGTGCCCACGTTCGCCGACGCCCGCTACCTGTTCGCACGCGCCGAGCTCGAGCACTGGCGAGACATCGACGGGCACGGCGACGACGTGTTCGGCGACTCGGTCGCCCCCGTCGTGGACGCGGGTCTGGCCGACCTCGTTGCGGCCGACCACGTGGTGTGTCCGGGCGTGCGGCTCGACCCGACGCCCGGCCACACGCCGGGCCATGTGTCGGTGGTGATCGAGTCAGGCGGGCAGCGGGCGGTGATCACCGGCGACATGATCCACACACCGATCCAGATCGCCGACGTGTCGCTGTCGTCGGACTTCGACACCGATCCGCTGATGGCGATCGACACTCGCCGGTCGTTCCTGGACCGCTATTCGGACGGCACGTTGGTGATCGGCACGCACTGGGGCGGGCCGGGTGCCGGGACGATCGGGGCACACCGCGACGGCTGGGTCGTCGATCCCGCCACGGGGTAGCGCGGCAGCGGTCGTGCGGGCCGCGACGCGCAGAGTGATCGTCGGCACCCGATCGATCAACTGAGGTGGCGGCGCGCCCACTCCTGCCATCCGGCCCGGAGTTGGGGCGCGTCGAGCAAGCGCGCGGCGAGACTGTGGTCCTCGTGGAAGGCGTGGGCGACGAGCTCGATCGTGACGCCGTGGTCGGGACGTTCCGCGACCACGATCGGGTCGCCGGCGGCGACGTCGCCGTGCTCGACGATGCGCAAGTAGGCGCCGGGCCGCCCGGCGTGCGCGAAGCGTTGCGGGAACCGCCCGTCGCCCATCCGGATCCCGAGCTTGTAGCACGGCACCCGTGGCGCCGCGACCTCGAGCGTGAGGCTGCCGACGCGCCAGCGCTCACCGATCACCGCGCCGGTGACGTCGACGCCGGCGGTGGTCAGGTTCTCCCCCATCGTGCCCGGTGGGACCGGGCGCCCGAGTGTCATCGCCCACCAGTCGAGGTCCTCGACCGCGTAGGCGTAGATCGCCCGGTCAGGTCCACCGTGCACGCTGCGATCCGCCTGGTCGTCGCCGGCGAGGTTGACACCGGCGGTGGCGACGCGCCCGATGACCGGCCGCTTGCCGATTGCCGTCGTGACCGTGCGGCCGCGATGGTCGAACGACTCCACCCGTCCGACGTTCACGGAAACGACCTGCGGCTGCGACGTCATCGCTGCATCGTCACAGCCGGGCGCCGGACGTTACACGCGTGTCCGTCACGCGGCTGTACCCCGATCTCGCCAGCAGTCCGCGCGAGGATGCCCGGATGCTGCTTGCCGACAAGGTGGCGATCGTGACCGGTGCCGGATCGGGCATCGGCAGGGCCAGCGCGCTGCGCTTCGCCAACGAGGGGGCGTCGGTGGTGGCCGTCGACCTGCGCGGCCCGAAGATCGACGAGACGGTCGCCATGATCGATGCGGCAGGCGGCGTCGCCGTGCCATGCGTGGCCAACGTCGCCGATGCCGCCGACACCGAGCGGATGGTCGCCACCGCCGTCGACACGTTCGGCGGCCTCGACGCGCTGTTCAACAACGCCGGCACGATCCGGCCCGGGACGGCCGTCAAGCTGTCGCCGGACGACTGGGACCTGGTGATGGCCGTCAACGTGCGTTCGGTGTTCCTCGGCGCCAAGTACGCCGTGCCGGCGATGGTCGAGCGTGGCGGCGGGGCGATCGTCTCCACGGCGTCGGTGTCAGGGCTGGCGGGCGATACCGGCAACGTCGTCTACAGCGCCAGCAAGGCAGCGGTCGTGAACCTCACCCGCAGCCTCGCCGTCGACCACGCCCGTCAGAGCATCCGCGTCAACTGCATCTGCCCCGGCGTCGTCGACACACCACCAATCGGCCGAGTGATCACCGACGCCGACGTTCGAGCCCGAGCCGACCGGGCGCACCCGCTGGGGCGCATCGGGCGGCCCGAGGACATCGCCGCCGCCGCGGTGTGGCTGTGCTCGGCCGAGTCGGCCTGGATCACCGGTCATGCACTCGTGGTCGACGGCGGGCTCACCGCGCGATCGCACTCGAAGGGGATGAACCTTCCCGGACCTCCGGCGCGCCGGCCGCAGCCGTGACACCCGCCGGATCAGAACGTCAGCGGACAGGCGTTGACAGGGTCGTTCGGCCGAGGAGATAGGGCTCGAACGTCTCCTGTGCCTCGGCGCGCCACTTGTGCCAACGGGTGCCGCCGTAGTAGGCGAGGCTGCCCGGTTCGGCCTCGCCGTGACCGTTGTAATAGGAGAGGCAATCCCGCAGCGGCGCGGTGGCGATGTCGGCGTCGCGGCAGTGCTGGGCGTACCGCTCCTCGAACTCCTCCTCGACGTCGACGACGTCGGCGCCTCGCTCGCGCATCTCGGTCAGCAGCCAGACGATGTAGTCGGCATGGGCGTCGATCGCGTCGGTGAAGTTGAACGAGCCACCGCCACCCTGCGGTCCGGTGACGATGAACAGGTTTGGATAGCCGTTGGTGTGCACGCCGAGGAACGTCTTGGTCCCTTCCGCCGTCCACTTGTCCCTCAGGCTGCGGCCGCCGCGGCCGACCACCATGTTGAATGTCGATGTCGCCATCCACTGGAAGCCGGTCGCGTAGATCAGCACGTCGAGCGCGTATTCCGTGCCGTCGTGGACGACGCCGTACTCGTTGATCTTCGTGACACCCATGGGCGCGGTGTCCACGAGCGTCACGTGCGGCAGATTGAACGTCGGCAGGTACTCGTCGTGGAACGTCGGGCGCTTGCAGCCGTACGGGTAGTAGGGCTTGAGCGCCGCCGCGGTGACGGGGTCCTCCACGATGGCGTCGACTCGGGCGCGGACCTGCTCCATGATGCGGAAGTTCGAGTCGAGCTGCTTCTGGATCAGCTCCTGTGGAGACAACGTCCACTCGTGGACCTTGCGCTCCTTGAAGTCGGCCACCCGACCGGCGAGGTAGTCGTCGTTGGCCTGGATGGCGGTACGGCCACTGGAGATCTTGGCGAAGCGGGCGCGCCGGGCCCGTGCCCAGCCGGGCTCGTTCGACCAGGTCTCGATCTCCTCGGGGGTCGTGGCGCGTTGATCGCGCACGTCGATCGTCGAGGGCGTCCGCTGGAACACGTACAGCTCGTTGACCACTTTGGCCAGCTCGGGGATGACCTGGACGGCGGTCGCGCCGGTGCCGATGATCCCCACTCGCTTGCCGTGCAGCTCCACGTCGTAGTCCCATCGCGAGGTGTGGAACGACTCGCCCTTGAACCTCTCCATGCCGTCGATCCTCGCCAGCTTGGGGGTGGTGAGGATGCCGTTGGCAAGAATGACGTAGCGGGCGCGCATCGCATCCCCGCGGTCGGTGAGGACGGTCCAGCGGCCTGCGACCTCGTCCCATTCGGTCCGCTCCACGGTCGTGTGGAACAGGCATTGGTCGTAGAAGCCGAACCGCTCGGCCATCTGCTGGCAGTACTCGAAGATCTCGAACCCCGACGCGAACTTCATCGTCGGGAAGTACCCCATCTCCTCGAGCAGCGGGAGGTAGCTGTAGGACTCGACGTCGCACGCGATGCCGGGATAGCGGTTCCAATACCAGGTTCCGCCGACATCGCCGCCCTTCTCGCAGAAGCGGACATCGCGGATCCCTGCCCGCTGCAGCTTGTACCACAGCAGCAACCCGGCGAAGCCAGCACCGACGACGACGATCTCGCACTCGTCGGCCAAGGCTTCTCGCGGCACGGGATCGGTCGAGTACACGTCGGCGAGGTATCTGGAGAAGTCGCCATCCATCGCCATGTACTGGGCCGCGCCTCGACGGGCCTCCTTGAACTGGCGGTACCTCTCCTGCTCCTCGGCGCTGAACACGGCGCCAACCGGCTGCGGTGGGAGCGCCTTCAGCTCGGCGTCCGCGACGACCGCATAGCCGCTCCCAGCGATCCTCGCCGACGCCTTCCCCGCTCGGGTGCTGAAGCGCTTCAGGCCGCTGGCAGGGTCGATCCGGATCGCCGCCACGTCCCTGGTTCCGTCGTCGTTGCCCATGCTCAGCCGTCGTCGCCGAAGCCGACCAGGTCGGCCAGATCCGCTTCAGCCCCCACGGGGAAGCCACCGTCGGACGCCTCGCCCAGGCGCATCGCGCGCAGCACCTCGGCGATTGCGGCCTTGGCGTCGTCGACGCGACCGAGATCGAGCGCTTCCCGGATCTGCCCGACGTACGGCTCGAAGTCGTCACCCAGCGTGTGCTCGAGGTCGATCCGCTCGATGCCGCCGCGGAGGTCAGCCATGCTCATCGCCTCGCGCACGCGGCCGAAGCTAGCCGCGGCGATTCCGATCAGCGCAGACGTGCGTCAGCGCCTCACCTGGTACGTTGCGGGACCGGGTCGAGACGGAGCCGATGATGGGCAGCGAGCTGGTACGTCGGGACAGAGGGACGCTACGCCCCGAGCGGCAGGACGCCGAATCGGCGCGTCCGGTCAGGCGCGCCGAACAAGCGCCCCGCGCCGTGGGAGAGCCGGCGGCAGGTCGACCGGCGCTCGCGCCGCCGTCGTTCGGCGGGCGCCAGGCGAGCTCCCGCATCCGCCGCACCACGCTGTCGGTGCCGCCGGCACTCGATCTCGACCTCGACCCGGCACCGTCCCGCATCCGCCGGTCGGTGACCGTGCGCCCGTTGTCGAAGGGGCTGCGCACCGGCGTCGAGGCCGTTTCGGGCGTCTCGATGTCGGACGTGCGCGTGCACTACAACTCGCCCGAGCCGGCGCGGCTCGGTGCGCTGGCCTACGCCCAGGGCGCGGACATCCACGTCGGCCCCGGCGAGGAGCGCCACGTCCCGCATGAGGCGTGGCATGTCGTGCAGCAGGCGGAGGGCCGGGTGGCTGCACCGGGATCCAGCCGGCATCCGGTGGTCAGCGACGCCGGGCTCGAGCGCGAGGCGGACGCCGCGGCCGGCTCGCTGGCGGACGGACCGAGTGCCGGCCGGTCCGCCACGAGCGGGGCGCTGATCCCGGTGCCGACGGCGCCCGGCGCGCCGGCGCAGCTCGTGCGCAGGGAGCTGCGCGGCCCGCCTCCGCCGATCACGCTCGCCGTCCTCGAGCAGGCCGTCCGCAACCACCTCGAGCAGGTGGCGGAGTTGGATGCCGAGCGCAACGACGGCTTCTGGAACGACGAGGAGAGCGCCAACCTCGCCCGGTGGCAACAACTCCTCGACCAGCGCATCCAGGCTGCCCGCAACGCGATCGACGCCAACGCCTCGTTCACGATCGCGGACGTGCAGCAGCAGGTGGGGGCCGGCTCGACGGAGGCCCGCAACGTCGTGCTCACGCTGGGCAACATGCGCCAGCTCTTGAACGCCAAGCATCTCCAGTACACCGCCTACCTCAACGAGCAGGCCGAGGCGAAGCAATACGAGTACCAGGAGAAGGACGAGTACAAGGCCAAGAACAGCGACGAGGCCAAGGAGCAGCGCGAGCGGGAGCGCCTGCTGCAGGAGCGCGAGCGGATCCGGCAGGAGAAGCAGGCGGCATCGGCCAACCGCAAGAAGGGCCTCGGCAACAAGTGGGGCGTGCACAACGCGTCGTTGAAGCGGGCGAAGCAGGTGATGTTCGCCCAGCACGTGCCGGCGGGCGCGGCGACGATCACCAACGCCCTGCGCTCGCAGAACATCTCTGATGCCGTCTACCACCTGGACAAGGCGTTCTGGGTCGCCGATCCGAGCAAGTTCGAGCTCGGCTCGGCGAACGGCAAGTCGCGCATGGAGTACACGTTCACCGCCGAAGGTGCGAGGTCCCTGATGGAGGACTACCTCATCTGCGGCAGCGGGGACTACCTCGACGACAACGAGGAGCCATGGGCTGGCGAGACCGCCCACCCCTACTACACGATCTGGAAGGCCAACGAGGTCGGCGCCTACGGCATCGGTTCCGAGCGACTGAAGGAGTTGGCCGGCAAGGTCCAGCGCATCCGGGCGTTCGATCCCGAGGACAAAGAGATCAAGATCTGACCGGAGTCAGACCTCGCATGCGAAGTGCGTCAGGCGGTGAGTTGCAGGTCGACGGCTCGTATCCGGCGGGCCAAGCCGACGAGCAGGTTCCTGGCGAGCCTGGGCGCGCCGGCGACGAGCTCGACGAACTCGCGCTGGCTGCTGACCTCGGCGACGAGGTCCGTCTCGGCGACGACGGTGGCCGTCCGCGGCCCGTTGTCGAGCAACGCGATCTCCCCGAAGAAGTCGCCAGGTCCGAGCGTGGCGATCGTCCGACCCCCGGCGACCACCGTCGCGGCGCCTTCGACGATCACGACGAACTCGTGGCCGATGCGCCCCTCGCGTGTCAGGACGTCCCCGGCCCTGGCGTGGTACTTGGTCATCCGGCTGGAGATCAATGCCAGCTCCTTGTCGGTGCACGCCGAGAACAGCGTCACGTGACGAAGCACTTCGATCGTCGGATCCTTGGTCCTCATGTCCCCTCCTCCGTTGCGGACCCCGAGCATGCGCCGACGGCGGGTCGTCTGCAGCGTGCGCTCGCGCACCGGCGATGAGGATTCGTACTCAGGCCAGGCCCACTGACGCCCGGGTCTTCACCGCGTCGACGTCCACGACGGTCACGCCGCGCGGTCCGGTGGTGACCCAACCGAGGGCCCGCAGCGCGTGCAGCGCCTTGACCACCGCCTCGCGGGAGAGTCCCGCCCAGGCGGCGATGTCGGTCTGCGACAGCGGACCGTCGATCACCATGCCCGCGTCGGACGGCCGGCCGTAGCGGTCCATCATCTCGACCAGCCGGCGGCAGACGCGTCCGACGGCATCGAGCGCGCCGTACTCGACCTGGCGCCGAGACGCATCGCGCAGCCGCCCGGCCACCGCGCGCATGAGGCTCAGGGCCACACTGCCATGGGCACTGATGAACTGCCGGAACGGGCGGGCGGCGATCACACTGACCTCCGCGGCGGTCAACGCCATCGCCGTTGCCGAGCGCGGCCCGTTGTCGATCGCCGACAGCTCGCCGAGGATGTCACCCGCGCCGAGCACGTCGAGGACCACCTCGCGCCCATCGAGGGTGACCGAGACCTTGACCTCGCCGCCGCGGATGATCAACACGTCATGCGCGTCGTCGCCCTCGAAGAAGAGGATCGAGTGCGCCGGGTAGCGCCGGATCCGTCCCAGCGCGAGCAGCTCCGCTTGCGTCTCGGCGTCGAGGTCATCGAGGAACGTCGGCGTCGGACCACGCGCCATGGAACAGCTGACCATAATGCCGGCGGGGGGAGCTCCCGACCGGGTCTCCCGCGCCGGTGGTATGGTCATCGGTATGGCGACGCGCAAGGTCACGGTCACGCTCGAGGAGACGCAACTCG
Source organism: Ilumatobacteraceae bacterium (assembly GCA_044867195.1). Lineage (GTDB taxonomy): Bacteria > Actinomycetota > Acidimicrobiia > Acidimicrobiales > Ilumatobacteraceae > JALZMG01. The sequence continues at coordinate 2,855 of JBIOUO010000341.1, read as the reverse complement.
ATCAGATCCGCAAGCTCGTGGATGCAGGTGGCGCGTCGAGCGTCTCTGGCTTCGTCAAGCACGCCGTGTCCGTCGCGCTCGACGACATTGCCGGGTGGGGAGCGCTACTCGCCGAGGCGCTGCGGGACAGCGGAGGACCCCTCACGGACGACGAACGCGCATGGGCCGATGAGCTCCTCGGCCCGCCGCGGCATCGGCGCGGCTCGGCCGCCTGATGCGAGGAATCACCCTCGACGCTGGCGGGCTCATCGCGGTCGATCGCAACGATCGCCACGTGATCGCTCTGCTGGCACGGGCGAGCGAGACGCGTGCCCGGGCAACCATCCCGGCGAGCGCGCTTGCCCAGGCGATACGTCGGCCGGAGCGCCAAGTGCGGCTTGCCCGATTGATCCGCCAACCGACGACGGACATCGTTGCTCTTGACCGGGTCGACGCCACGAACATCGGTCGGCTTCTCGCCGCCAGCGGCACGGCCGACATCGTCGACGCCCACGTGGTGGTGTGCGCACGTCGTGCGCGCCAGCGGGTGGTGACGTCGGATCCCGATGACCTTCGCCGGCTCGATCCCACCCTCGACGTCCTTGCCGTGTGACATCACGACCACACGCGCGCCGCCGGGCATTCTGGCGAGGCCACCCTGTCAACCTCGGGTCCAACGCGGCGCGGGGCGAGACACCACGTCTTCGAGAATCCCGGCATCTTCCGATCAGCATCAGCCGGCGGAGACGGCGCGGGCGATCTCGCTCCAGCGGTCGAGGTTCGCCGGGTTGCGGGTGACGTCCTCGATCGTGAAGTACGAGATCAGCCGCTCCGCGCGACCGGCATAGCGCTCCACCAGCCGGTCGGCGATCTCGTCCCACCGCCCGATCACGGCGAACTGCTCCACGATCTCGTCGCTGACGAGCGCGTTGACGCCGTCGAGGTCACCCGCGCGCAATCGCTCGTTGAGCCGGCCCGACAACCCCTCGTAGCCGAGGTCGTCGAACTGGAACGCGTAGTTCCTCGTCGACCCGTAGAAACCGATCTGGGTGCGCGCCCGGTTCATCGGGGACGCTCGTTGCTCGGGCGAGTCGCCGGCGACGATCATCACCGGGATCAGCAAGTCGACGTCGGAGGGATCGCGGCCGGCCCGCTCGGCACCCTGGCGAACGCTGGGGATCAATCGGTGCTCGAGGTAGTGCTGGGAGTGCAGCGGATGGACGTGGATGCCGTCGGCGATCTCACCGGCCATGGCCGTCATCCACGGCCCGACGGCCGAGACGTCGACCTTGATCTGCCCGTGCTGATGGGCGGCCGGGCGCCACTGGTCGGGCAGCAGCGACAGCTTGTAGTACGGACCGTCGTGGGCCAGCGGCGCGTCGCCGCGGAACGCCGCCAGGCTGGCCTTGACGGCGAGCAGGAAGTCCTTCATCCGTGGGCCCGGCGGCTCGAACGGCATGCCGTAGCGCCGCTCGACGTGGGCTCGGACCTGGCTGCCGACGCCGAGCCGGAAGCGCCCGCCGGTGTTGCCGGCGAGCTCCCATGCCAGCGAGGCGGCGATCATCGGGCTCACCGGCAGGGCGACCGCGACCCCGGTCGAGAACATGAGCGTCGGCGCCGCAGACGCCGCGGCGGCGATGCTCATCCACGGCGTCTGGCCGGTCTCGGTGAACGTCATGCCGGAGAACCCGGCTCGCTCGACCTGGCGGGCGAGGTCGGCTGCTCCGGTCCACGTCGTCGGGCCGACCATCACGTCGAAGTGCATGCAATCCCCCTGTTCGTCAGGCCATCGTCAGGCCATGGTCAGGCCGCCGCTGACCGACAGCGTCTGGCCGGTGATGAAGCGGGCGTCGTCGGATGCGAGGAAGACGACGGCGGGCGCGATGTCGTCGGGCTCGGCCAGGCGGTGCATCGGGATCGCTCGCCGCAGCGCGTCGATGAAGCGCTCGCCGGTGCCGAGCTCGTCGGCCATCGCCCAGATCAGCGGCGTGTCGGTCGGACCGGGGCACACGACGTTGAGCGTGATCCCGTGCCGGGCGACCTCGCGCGCCACGCTCTTGGAGAACGCGACGACGCCCGCCTTGGCGCCGGCGTACACCGCTTCCAGCGACGAGCCCACCCGTGCGGCGTCGGACGCCACCGACACGATCCGCCCGTATCCCCGCTCGATCATGCCGGGCAGCACGGCGTGCACGGTGTTCAGCGGGCCGCGGTAGTTGATGCCGATCACGCGGTCCCACAGCTCGGGTGTGGTCTCGACGAACGGGACGAAGCGGTCCCAGCCGGCGACGTTGATCAGGATGTCGACCGGTCCGGCGAGCGCTTGCACGCCCTCCACCGCCCCGGCGACGGCGTCGTGGTCGGCGACGTCGATCGCCATGCCCACGTGACCGTCACCGGGCAGCCCGTCGGCGACGGCCGACGCTCGGTCGGCGTCGAGATCGCACACCGCCACCCGGTGCTCCTGCGCCGCGAGCCGGGCGCACACCGCGGCGCCGATCGCGCCTGCCCCGCCCGTGACCAGCGCCACCCTGGGATCCTCCCCGCTCACCGGTACCGCTCCATCCAGCCATCATGCCAACCGGCCACTCTCGGGGTGCAGCCGCAGCTGCGGGACACGTCACCCGAATTCGTCACCATTGACGATAAGCGTGGGCGCCGCCGACGTTACGGTGATCCCCCCTCCGCAACTCGACCGTTGCGGCTGGCGGAGGAGACCAACGAATGAAGTCAGTCGACGTGCAACTCACCACACGTCCGACGAGCACGTCCAGGGCCGACCTCAAGCGCGCGCGGGCGAGCGCCCGCTCGGCGATCGACTTGGCCAAGGGGATGGTCGTCCTCTACGGCCTCGGAGCCGTCATCGCCGCCTGGGC
>JBIOUO010000340.1:0-10491 GCA_044867195.1 Ilumatobacteraceae bacterium | reverse complement strand
TCCGGGCGGCCATCATCGACGCCTGGCGGCGGGCCGGGCGCGGCCACGTCGGGATGGCCAGGGAGTTCGTGCGCTCGCTTCCCACCGACGATCCCCACGCCGCCCATCCCGAGCTGCTCGCCCTCGTCGTCGAACGGATCTCGATCGCCGTCGAAGCCGGCGAGCTGCCCGACACGGTTCCGGTCGACCTCGCCGCGTCGCTCGCCTTGATCCACATGACCGCGCCGGTGGCGTACGCGATCGCGGGGCGCGAGGTCGACATCGACTCCCTCTCGCGAGTGCTTCTCGACCAGTGGTGTGCCGGGATGACGTCGGTACCGCCCGACCGCATCACGCTCGAGCGCGCCCGTTCGTCGCGTCGCGGTCAGACCGTGGGCGCGGGGCGGGTCGGATCGGCCGGCTCGCCGGCGGCGGTGGTCGCGCGGGCGCCGGCGTCGAAGCGCTGACGCAGGTCGTCCCACTGGTCGGCGCCGAAGCGGCGGAACGTCTCGCCGAGCGACGCCGGGCCTGGCGGGCAGATGTGCGTCGTCTTGAGCGTGGCGAGGGCGGCGTCACCAGCCTCGATCGCCGCCTGCAGCATCAGCGTGGGCAGGATCGCGATCCGGTAGCCCATCGCCTCGGCGTCATGCAGATCGAGGATCGGCGTCCGCCCGCCCGGTACGACGTTCAGCAGGCACGGCCCGTGGACCTCGCGTGGTACCAGCCTGACCTCGTCCAGCGTCTGCGGCGCCTCGACGAACGTAACGTCCGCACCGGCGTCCAGGGCCGCGTTGGCCCGCCAGATCGCCTCGTCGAAGGCGAGCGCCGCTCGGGCGTCGGTGCGGGCGATGATCACGAACGCGGCGTCCTGGCGGGCTTCGACAGCAGCCCGGATCTTCGACACGAACTCCTCACGAGCCACGACCTGCTTGCCGTCCAGGTGGCCGCATCGCTTCGGCGACACCTGGTCCTCGATGTGCACCGCGGCCACGCCGCGGGCTTCGAACTCACGCACGGCGCGGGTGACGTTGAGCTCGTTGCCGTAGCCGGTGTCGCAGTCGGCGATCAGCGGCACGGAGATCGACCTCGCCATCACCGCCGCGTTGTCGACCATCTCGCTCATCGTCAGCAGCCCGAAGTCCGGGAAGCCGCGCGCCGCCGACGTGCCCGCCCCGGTCATGTACACCGCCGGGAAGCCGGCCTGCTCGATCAGCCGGGCGCCGATCGCGTCGTACGCACCGGGAGCGATCACCATGCCTGGCCCCGCCAGCAGCCGGCGCAGCTCCTGTCCCGCGGACGTCACCGGGCCACGCCCGTCGATGCGCGCACGGCACTCACCCTTTCAGAGTCGCGAGCGGTGCTCCAACGCCCGCGCCGACGCCGTCATCGCGACATCTCTTCGTCGTCGTGCTCGCGGGGGCGGTGTTCGTCGACGGTCCGGTCCCAGTCCTTGGGGAACGGCACACGCAACGTGGTCGGGTCGACCGGCGTGGATTCGGCGGCGGCGTGGAGCCTGCCGTCGCGGGTGACGATGGTGGCGCTGGCAAGCATGGTCGTGACGAGCTCGTTGGCGAGGACGTCGGGCGGCCTCCTGAGGAGGCGGGCGGCGTCGTGGAGCCAGGCGCGTTCGAGGAGGTAGGTGTCGATGCTGGGGGTCGGGATGCCGTCGCGGATCATGAGGGCGAAGGCGAGAATGCGCCGGGCGCCGTACCAGACGGCGCCATCGGGGTCGTCGGCGAGCCGTTGGGTGCGCCGGGTGGCAGTGGCGAGCGCCGCCCGGGTGTCGGAAGGGATGGGTCCGTGGGCGGGCAACAGCAGACGGGGGTCGAGATCGGTGAGCCGTCGTAGCGAGGCAACGGCAGTGGTGGCGGCGTTGGGGCCGTCGAGGGCAAGGTTGACCCAGCCGACGTCGTAGTCGGACAGGGCGTCGCCGACGGCGAGGAGCCGTTCGTCGGGTTGCCAGAGTGCGAGGTGTCCGAGGGTGTGGCCGGGGGTGCCGACGACCTGCCAGTCGCTGTCGCCGAGCCGGACGACTTGGCCGTCGTGGAGTGCTTCGTCGACCGTGTACGGGGCGACGGGTTGGTCGAGGTACTCGGCGAGGCAGCAGCCGGGATCGCGTCGGGTGATGGCGTCCGCGTCGGGGATGCTGGTCGCGATGCCGGCCCCGCCGCGCTGGAGACGGGCGTTACCGCCGACGTGGTCGGAGTGCCAGTGCGTGTTGACGACGAGCGCGATGTCCCCGCCGTGGGCTCGCGCCCAGGCGGCGGTGTCGTCGGCATGACCGACGAACCCGCTGTCGACCAGAGCTGGCTGCCGACCGTGGACGAGCAGCAGGTTGGCGTCGGGGAACGGTCGCTGCTGCCACCTCACCCATGGGGGTAGCCCATCTGGATCGACGCTCACGCCGCACCGGCGGCGTGGCCGGTCACCATGTGGCCGGGCGCCCTTTGAGCTGTTCCCAGTAGCGGCGGTGGGCGTGGCGGGCGTCATCGCTGGTCATCCCGTCCGGCAATCCCTCGTCGAGCGGGTCGGCAAGCGCGGCGATGTCGCGCAGCGCGGCGGCCTGGCAGGCCCGTTTCGTGAACGCGTACTGGTCGAGGCAGTCCGGTGGGGTCATGCCGGCGACGGCGACGGCCCGAGCGACCAGCTCGTCGTCGGCGGCGAGCTCGTGGAACATGCCGAGCCGGTGGGCCTCGACCGGAGTGAAGGTCTCGCCGAGCAGGCAGGTGCGGGCGGCGACCGGTTCGCCGGAGCCGGCGGAGAAGCGGGTACCGGTGCCGGTGAGCACGACGGGCGAGCTCGGGTGGTCCCGCTCGAGCCGGTCGACCGCGTCGTGGAGGTCGGCGAAGAACGCCCGGTTCTGCGCGTTGACCGGGTTGGTGTTCATCGAGGCGGCCGCTACCCGGTCGCGGCGCTCAATGCCCCAGGTCACGCCGATGCCCAGCTGCAGCGGGCAACGGCCGGTGCGGCCAGTGGCATCACCTGGCGGTCGGGCTCCGACCAGCGATCACTCACGTTCGAGCGACACAGCCATGCCGGGGAGCGTCACCCATGGCTGCCGGTCGACGCACCACACCTCGATGGTCGGCTGAACATCCGACTTGTCGTCCAGCGTGCCGGCCTTGACGGCGACCACGCCGGCCGTCTGGACGAGTTCCGACACGATCGGCGACCCGCACGAGCCGCAGAAGCGACGACGCACGTACACCGCATCGCCGCGCTCCCCCGTCTCCTCGTACGTTCTGAGGTCACCCGAGACGGTCAGCTGCGACTCGTGGGCGACGAGGTTGACGGAGAACGCACCGCCTCCTTGACGTTGGCAGTGATCGCAGTGGCACACGGCCGTGGCGATCAGCTCGCCGTCCAGTTCGTAGGTCACTTCACCGCAGAGGCAACGTCCGGTTCGGGCCACGAGCGGACCCTACCGTGGCTGTTGATCTCGAAACGTGAGCGCGTTTGGACTCGGCGGCGCGGTCTGACAGCGGGCGATCAGAGGATGTAGTCCTCGCCCGTGGCGCGTACCGTGATGTCGCCGATGGTGATGCCCCACGGCTGGTCGATGGCGTAGACGATCTGGCGTACGAGGTCGTCGGGCGTGATGGCCCAGTAGCGCACGTCGTCGACGTCGGTCTCCTCGGGTCGCAGGCCGCCGCTCTCCAGCCGCTGCACCCGTTCGCCGAGCCGCTCGGTGTGCTGCCCGGTGAGCCCGACGAGCGCCTCGGGGTTGACGACGCCCGCGCCGAGGCCGGTACCCATGACGCCGGTCGGCCGCACGACGGTGACCTTGATCTTGCCCTGCGCCTCGACGCGCAGCGAGTCGGACAGCACCCGCACGGCTGCCTTCGTGGCGCTGTACACGCCCGAGCCCTCGGTCCCCGCGTTGCCGTAGATCGACGAGATGTTCACGACGTGGCCGCGGCCCTGGCGGATCATCTGGTCGTAGACCGCGCAGATGCCGTTGAGCACGCCTTTCAAGTTGATGTCGATCGCCCGGTCCCAGGCCTCGGAGGCGGCGGCGTGGTCACTGAAGAACGCCAGCGGCATCACCCCGGCGTTGTTCACCAGCACGTCGACGCTCGCCCACCGGTCGACCGCGGTGCGCACGACCTCGTCGAGGTCGGCGCGGAGCGTGACATCGGCTCGCACGCCGACCGCCTCGCCACCCGCACCGACGATCGCGCCGGCGGTGGCCGCGGCCGCGTCGCCGTCGACGTCGCAGGCGAGGATCCTGGCCCCCAACGACGCCGTCATCTCCGCCAGCGACCGGCCGAACCCCCCTCCCGCACCCGTGATGACGATCACCTTGCCCGCGACGTAGTTGATCCGTGAACCACCGACACCCGTGTCAGCCACGGCGAGAGACGATTGCACATACGCAAGCTCGGGCGAGCATCCCGTACGGTGTCGACGTGTCCGGATGGCGAGCGTCGGTTCATCACACCCACCTCATGGCCAGCGACATCAGCGCCTCGCTCGAGTTCTACCGCCGCTGGTTCGACGCTGTCGTCGTCACCGAGGATGCGGGCGTGGTTCGACCTCGGCGAGATGCGGCCCGAGCTCCGCCCGACGTAGCGACGCCAGCCGACGCTCGACCTCAAGCCCTGCGGGCGTTCAGGTCTCCACCCAGAGCGACATCGGCCCGCGGAAGCCGATGATCGGCATGAACTCGAAGCGCTGGTCATCGACGAGGCGGAGGTCCGGCTGGCGGGCGATCAGCTCCTCGAACACGACTGCTGCTTCCAGCCTGGCCAGCGGCGCGCCGAGGCAGATGTGGGGCCCGAAGCCGAACGACAGGTGGTCGCGCGCGTTGCGCCGGCGCAGATCGAACACGTCGGGCTCGTCGAACACAGCCGGGTCTCGGTTGGCGGCGCCGATCGCGACGAGCACGTCGGAACCGGCGGGGATGGTCGTGCCGCTCAACTCCACGTCGTCCACGGCACGCCGCCGCCAGTGGATCACCGACGAGTCGTAGCGCAGGACCTCCTCGACGCCGTTAGGGACCAATGCCGGCTCGGCGCACAGCGCTTCCCACCGCTGGCGGTGCTCGAGGAAGCGGCGCAGCCCGTTGCCGAGCAGGTTGGTCGTCGTCTCGTGTCCGGCCAGCAGCAACCCGAACAGGATCGTCGCCACCTCCTGCTGGGTGAGCGGCTGACCGGACTCGTCGGGCGTGTGCACGAGGTCGGATGTGAAGTCGTCTCGACGGTTGGCCCGCCGGTCCTCGGCGAGCTGCTCGCAGTAGCGCCAGAACCGCGCCATGCCGTGGGCGATCTGCACCTGCTCGTCCTCGCCGGCACGGCCGAACATGAAGCGCAGGCGCGTCTTGGCACCCTCCTTGACCTCGCTCAGGTCGGAAGCCGGTACGCCGAGCACGTTGAACAGCACGAGCGCCGGCAGCTCCCAGAACAGCTCGGTGACGATGTCGGACCTCCCGGCGAGGCGGTGCCGGTCGAGGTAGTCGCCAACGACGTCCCGCACGACGTCGGCCATCTCCGCCACCCGGCGGGGCGTGAACGCTGCCTGGGCGATGCGTCGGGTCCGCGTATGGGCTGGAGGATCGACGTTGGTGAGCGTCGGGATCGAGCGGAACCCGCCCTCGGCGAGCGCGGTGCGTGCCGCCGGGCAGGGCGGCGTCATCGGAGCCAAGGCGTTGCTCGCCGAGAACGCCGTGTAATCGCGCAGCACCCGCCGGCAGTCCTCGTAGCGAGAGACCACCCAGTATCCGAGGTGGTCGGCGTAGAACACCGGGTGCCGGCGCACGTGCTCGGCGAAGAGGGGATAGGGGTCGTCGACGAATGGTGGTCCGAACGGATCGAAGTCGAGTACCTCCACCGTCCCTCCTCGCGCCGCGGTCCTCACCAAGCGTAGTCAGCGCCCGGCGCGGGGACGGGTCCCGGCGAGCACGAGGAGCATCCCGCACAGGGTGACGACGAGCGCCGCCCGCGCCGCGGCGGCGCTGGAGGCTCCGGTCGCGGCCAGCCCCCCTGCCGGGATCGGCTCGACGATCACGACCACCGACGTGCCCAGGACGCGGCCGTTCTCGGTCGCCGCGACGACACAAGCGTACGTGGCCCGGTTGTTGATCCCGGTCAGCACGATCGGCGACGCCGTGCCCTGCGCCCGCGCCGTCGACGCCGAGGTCGACGTGCACGTCGCGGTGTAGACGACGGGGTCGGGCACGGCGTCCGACGCCCCAAGGACGCCGGTCACCGTGAACCGCAGCGTGATCGTGCCCGGTCCACGGCTGTGCCCCGTGATCGTGATCGCCAGCTGCGGCGAGGGCGTTGAGGCGGTGGTCGTGGTGGTCGTGGGGCTGGCCACCGTCGTGGTGGTCGTCGTGGTCGTCGTGGTCGGTGGGGCACAGCCGAAGCACTGGTCGAAGCCGGTGAGCCGGCCACCGTCGGGAATCGCGACCAACGTCGCCCCCTGGGCGATCGGATCGGGCCCGCCCTCAGTGCTGCCGGCCAGCGAGAGGTCGACGCCGTGCCACCACTGCGCGGTGTAGGTCGTGGCCGGGTCGAGGGGATCGTGAACGACCGCCGACGGTTGGCCGCGCTCGCAGTCGATGCCGATGAAGCCGATGAAGCCGATGGCGAACGTGCCCGACGGGACCCCGCTCACGGTGAACGTGCCGTCGGCGGCGACCTGGCCGAACACGGCGAATTGGTTCGCGAGGTACACCACCGCACAGGCACTCGTGACGGCTGCGCCGTCGCCGTTGCGGATCGAGCCGGACACCGTGGCAGTGGTGCCAGGCGCCAGCGCGGCGTCGATCCCGCCAACGGCCTCACCCGGCGTGAGCGAGATCGGCTGCGCCCTCGTCTGGCCGGCGTGGCTCGGCTGCTCGGAGCAGTCGACGAACTGGACGCTGTAGTCGCCGCCGTCCTTGATGATCATGCGGTACGTGCCGTCGCCGCCGGTGTGGGCCAGCGCGCCGAACGCGCCCGCCGTGACCGCCTGCACGCAGATTCCCGCCAGTGGCTGCCCGGTGACGGCGTCGGTGACGGTGCCGCCGATCATCGCCGCCGCGGGCAACGCGAAGTCGATGCCCGTGCGGTGCTCGCCCGTGGCGAGGTCGATCGGTGTCGCCGCGTCGTAGGTGGCGGCCGCCGGCCACCACAGCGTCCGGTACGGCCCGACGAGGTTGCAGTCGTGCGCCCTCAGCCTCACGGCCATCGCCGGCAGCCCGGTGAGGATGTACGTCCCGTCGGCCGCGGTGGTGACCTGGCCGACGCCGTCCGGGCCATTGGACGTGTTGACCACGGCGTCGATGCAGATGCTGCCGATCGGATCACCCTGGGCGCTCGTCACCGTGCCGGTGATCGACGCCCCACGGGCGAGCTGGGCGTCGATGCCGTCGCGCTGCGGGGCGTCGGATGCGGCGAGGTCGAGCAGGTCCGCCGTGCCGTACGTCGGCTCCTGGTCCCAATACGTCCCCGCCCACTCGGGCGACAGGGAGTTGTCGCGGAACTGGACGCGGTAGCGACCAGGCGGGAGTGCCGAGGTGACATAGTGCCCGGTGCCGTCGGTGCGGCCATAGCCGCCGGGTCCCTGGCCGTCGGGGTTGACGTACACATCGATGTCGCGGAGCGGGACGCCCGACGAGCTGGTGACCGTCCCGGCGACGCGGATCCCGGTCGCCAGCACGGCATCGATGCCGGAGCGAACCTGCCCAGCGCCCAGTAGCAACGGCGTCGACCGGTTGAAGTCGACGGCACGGTCGTACCACTGCTCGACGTGCGACGGTGTCGACGCGCAGTCGCGGAACTGGATCCGCAGATCGATCAAGGACGGCAGGCCGGCCAGCCTGTACGTCCCGTCCGCGCCCGTCGTCGTCTGAGCGATGCCTGACCAGCCGCCGTTGGCGGCCGGCGTGTTGGCGTTGACGCACACGTCGGCCAGCGGCCCGGCGCTGTCGGTGACCGTTCCGGTGATCGTGGCGGCCAGCGCCAGCGTGGCGTCGATGCGGGTGCGCTCGGTGCCGTTGGCGATCTGGAGGTGGAGCCGGTCGGCGTCGCTCCACACCGGGTGAAGGCTCCAGTACTGGTTGGCGAAGACGTCGGCCGGGTCGTCGAACTGCACGCGGTAGTCACCGTCGGGCAGCGGCCCGACGCGGTAGCTGCCGTCGGCCGCTGTCTGCGCGCCGCCCGACGGCCCGGAGCCGTCGTACGGGTTGACGTACACGTTGATCCCGGCCAGCGGCGCACTGGCGCCGTCCGTCACGGTGCCGGAGACGGCGACGCCGGTCGACAGGGTGACGTCGTCGAGCGCCACGTTCGCATTCGCCGGCACGGTGACCGGGTCGGCCTGGTCCTGGAAGAGGTGGTCGCGGTACCAGCGCGCCACGTAGACCGGCGTCGGGTTGCAGTCGACGAACTGGACGGTGTGCTCACCAGGCTCGATGCCCTCCACCAGGTAGCTTCCATCGACGCCGGTCCCCCCGCCGGGACCGCTCGGCCCGATGTTGACGCAGATACCGGAGAGCGGATCACCGTTGGTATTGACGACAAGGCCTGACACCGAGCCCAGGTCGGCCGGCGCCGCCGCGGCGGTCGCCGGTGTGACGAGCACCCCGCCGCGCAGGCGAGGAGGACGAGCGCGCCGAGTCGGCGCGTCCCGTCGGCGCCCGCCGATCTCGAACGATCCATGTGCTCCCTCTGACACGGGCGACCCGTCAGCGCGGAGCGTACTCGTTGCGCGCGCACTTGGTTGTCGCACCGCCGTCACGGCTCAGGAGCGAGCTCGACGACGAGCATCGCGCGGTCGTCGCACGCCAACCGGGGCCAGCCCCGAACGCCGCCCGACTTCGACATGCGAGCAAGGAGCTGCCAATGTCGTCGCCGTGTTCGACAGGAGCGACGCGAGCCGCGCTATGACCGACGAGGCCCATCGGTAGAGCGAGCGACGGAGCGCGGCATGACCTTTCCGGTTGTCGATGGGCTGCGAGCGATCGAGTTGGGCACACCCGGCGAGATGCGTCGGCGACTGGTCGACCTGGTGGTGCACGGCAACAAGCGGGCGACCGCCGGGTTGCTGTCGGAGTACGAGGCGGAGGGCGAGCCGCTCGAGCACGTCGGCGAGCGGCTGGCGGTTCTCGACGACGACGGCAATCGCGTCGCCACGGTGACCGTTACCAAGGTCGTGGTCTCGCGCTTCGCCGACGTCCCGGACCGGTTCGCCCTTGCCGAGGCCGAAGGCGATCTCGACGCCGCCGATTTCCGCGCCAGCCACCGGACGTTCTGGTCGTCGGTGGGCACGCCGGTCACCGACGACACGCTGGTGGTGCAGCTGTACTTCGACCTGCGCGGGTGATCATCGGACGGTTCCGGCGCGCTAGGAGCAGGAGAGGTTCTGGAGGCTGCGCAGCAGCGTGGCCCCGGTTGTCGCGACCTCGCGCACGCCGGCGACGATGTCCTGGGCTGAGCCGGAGCCGCTGACCGCGGTCTGCAGGCTGTCGAGGGCTTGCTCGAACGCGTCGAGCTGCGGTCGCAGATCGCTGCCTGCCGCCGACTTCACGGCGGCGAGATCGCTGCGAATCTGGTCGAGCTGGTCGGTGATGGCCGACACCCCGTTCTTCACGACGTCGACGTTCGACAGGTCAGTGATCGAGGTGCGCAACTGCTCGCGCGCCTGGCACAGCTCGGCGCTCGCCGAGCTCACCGGTCCGGGGTTGGTAGCGGCCACCGTGGTCGTCGTGACGGTCGTCGCCGACGAGCTGTCGTCGTCTCCGCACGCGGCCCCAGCGACCACGAAGAGGGCGATCATCACAGCGCTGCCGATTCGTCGCATCTGGACCTCCACCGTCAGAACCGACCGCAATGCGCGCGCCCAGCGGTGCTGGTGACGCGATGTCGGACTTGTCTCCCTGATGCAACCGCGGCGGGCGGCTGAGGACATCACCCTGTCGGGATGAATCAGGAAGCCATCAGCGCGGTCGCTGGCCTCGACGTCGACACGCTCACCGACGCCGAGCTCGACACGCTGGTGGTCGGCCTGCAACGGGCCCGCCACCCTCTCGCCGGCGCCGGCGCCGGGCTGCTCGCCCGCTGGGACGTGACCGCGGTGTGGAGCGCCGACCGGTCACGTTCGGCCGCTGCCCGCCTGTCCCGCGACGTCGGGACGTCGCTGGGCACGGCACATGGCGAGCTGCGCCGCGCCCGGCGCCTCGCGGCGATGCCTGTCGCCGCGGCGGCGGTGATCGACGGGCGGGTGTCGATGGATGCCGTCGATCTGCTCGCCCACGCCGACCGACCCCCACCGTCACGACCTGTTCGTGCGCGACGAGGAACTGCAGCCGGTCGAGCAGCACGTCGTACACATGTTCCACCTACCGAACGGGCGCGCGGCCATCGGCGCCACCTGACCAACGTCCTGCGGGCTTCGTCGAACTGGGCGCACAGCCTGACAGGGGTCGGCAGCCTCGGCGCCCAGATCGATGGTTGGCAGGGATCGCGCCCAGATGGCGAACGAGGCGAACGAGTACGCGACGAGGCCCTGGCCGCAGTGCGGGCCGGG
>JBIOUO010000339.1:0-5305 GCA_044867195.1 Ilumatobacteraceae bacterium | reverse complement strand
CTACCTCCACTGGGTCGACCAGCAGACGTCCTCGGCGCGTCTCGAGGAGGTGATCCTGCCGGAGACCGACGACGACGCGGTGCGGGTGATGACGATCCACGCCGCCAAGGGGCTCGAGTTCCCGATCACGATCGTCAGCGGGATGTCCACCGCGCCGGGCGGAGTGCGCGCTGCGGCCGATGTGGTGTTCCCGCCGACGGGTGGCGTCGGCTATCGCTTCGGCGCCAAGGTCGAGACCGAGGAGTGGGCCCGCTGGGTGCCGATCGACGAGCAGATGGGACTCGACGAGCGGATCCGCCTGCTGTACGTCGCCTGCACGAGAGCGCGCGACCACCTCGTCGTGTCGCTGCACCACCGCGAGCGGGCGGGGGCACCCGAGCCGCCGCATCGCACGAACGCCGAGCTGCTGGTCGCCGGGATGGGCGCCGCGCTCGATCTCGTCCCCGACGCGGCGGCCGCCGCCCCGACGACCCTCGCTCGCACCAGCACGGACCCGCCTCCTGCACTGGACGACCTGGCGACATGGCAGGCAGCGCGCGACGACGCGCTTGCCCGGGCGTCGCGACGTAGTGCCGTGGCCGCGACTGCGCTCACCGACGACGGCGGACCCGACCCGGGCACCGAAGCCGTCGCCGGATTGCAGAAGCGGCCACGTGACCTCGATCTGCCGCCATGGTTGAAGGGCCGCTACGGCACGGCCGTCGGGCGCGCCGTGCACGGCACGCTGCAGGCGATCGATCTCGCCGCGGATGCCGGGTCAGCGCAGGTCGGCGCGGCCGTCGCCGCGCAATGCGAGGCGGAGGGCATCCCTGGCCGGGCTGGTGCGGTCCGCCAGCTCGTCGGGCACGCGCTCGGGGCGCCCACCGTGCGTGCCGCCTCCGGCGCGCCGCATTGGCGCGAGGTCTACGCCTGCGTGCCGGTTGGCGAGCGCCTGCTCGAAGGCTACGTCGACCTGCTGTATCGCGCCGACGGCGGACTCGTGGTCGTCGATTACAAGACGTCCGCCACCCCGGACCCAGCCGAGCTCGATCGGCGCGTGGCGGCCTATCGCACGCAGGGGGCGAGCTACGCGCTGACCATCGCGGCCTCGACAGGCGAGCCCGTCGTCGGCGTCGTGTTCCTGTTCCTCACCCCGGAGGGCGCCGTCGAACGCGAGCTCCTCGACCTCGAAGCAGCAGTGCAGGATGTGCGCGCCGCGGTCGCAGCCGGTGCCGAGCTGATCGTCGACGAAGTCGATACCACCACCTGACACGCCGGGGGGCGAGGGATTCCCGGCACCTCGGACCGGCAGACTTGACCCGTGTTCGACGACCTGCTGCCGGACGCGGTGTGCTGGGCCACCGCGTCGGTCACCACGGCGCAGACCACCGAGCTGCTCGACGTCGAGCGTGAGGCAATCGTCACCGCGGCCCCGATGCGGATGCGTGAGTTCGCGGCCGGTCGCGTCGCCGCCCGCCGTGCGCTGGCGGGCCTCGGCATGGCTGCCGTCGCACTCCCGGTCGGCCCGACACGCGCGCCGATCTGGCCGCCTGGCTTCGTCGGGTCGATCACGCATTGCGATCGGCTGGCTGTTGCCGCCGCGGCGCGGGTCGCCGACGTCTCGGCCGTGGGCATCGACGCCGAGCCGGCGCGGCCGCTCGGTCCCGACGTGCTGGACGTGGTGGCCACGACGGCCGAGCGGGTGCGTGTTCACGGCCCCCTCGCCGGCACGGTCCTGTTCAGTGCCAAGGAGGCGTTCTACAAGTGCTGGTCGGCCGCCGGTGGTCGGATGCTGGAGTTCGACGACGTCGTCGTGGAGCTCGTCGACGACGGAGTCGGGGGCGAACCGGGCCGTCAGCGTGGGCAGATCATCGCCCGTCCGCTCACTGGTGGGAGGTGGTTGGGCCGGTGGGCCGTGCGAGGCGGGTTCGTGCTGACCGCGGTGTGGCGGCCTGGCGGCGCACCGTGATGATCGGGGAACCCGAGGGCCGGCACGCACGACCGGATCAGCGCGTGGCGATCTCCCGGCGTTTCATCCTGTCCGTTGCCGGCTTGCTGGCGCTCGTCGCGATGCTGGCGGCGACGTGGAGCACCGGCGTCGTCTCGGCGCATGCCGAGCTGCTGGCTGTCACGCCATCCGATGGCGAGGTGGTCGCCACGGCCCCGAGCGAGGTGGTCCTGCGCTTCAGCGAAGGGGTGTCGCTGGCGGGTGGCTCGGCACGCGTGCTCGACGATGCCGGAACGCCCGTGTCCGGCGATCCGCGTGCGAGCGCAGACCAGGTCACGATCCCGCTCGCCACCGGTCTCCGCGACGGGACCTACACCGTGACGTTCGAGGTGATCTCCGAGGATTCGCACCCGGTCAGCGGAGCGACGGTGTTCCACGTCGGTGCACCGTCGGCTGGCGGCGGGGCGGTCGTGGAACCGGCGGAATCAGCGGGATGGGCCGTCCGCGCCGGCGCCACCATCCTGATGACCCTGGCCTACGCCGGCGCGCTGGTGACCGTCGGCGGCTGGTGGGTCCTGCTCGCCGTGGCTGGCGGCAGACCGTGGGCGCGTCGCTCTCCGCGACCGCCGCACATCGTCGTCGCCCGTGCCGCCGCGCTCGGTGCGGTCGCCCTCATCAGCTCGGTGCCGCTGCGCATCGCCCGGCTCGGAGGGGGCCTCGGCGCGCTACGCGACGACACGCTGGTGTCGGAGTCGCTGCGCGGAGCGATCGGCGTCTCCACGGCCGTGACCGCCGGAGGGCTACTCGTGGTGGCGGCACTAGCCGTCTCACGACTCGTCGCAACGCACCGCGCCGCGGCGATCGCCACCGCCGCCGTCGGACTCGTCGCGCTGGCCGGCTTCGCGCTCGAGGGTCACACCCGCTCGCAACACCCACGCGGCGTGATGGCGGCGTTCGACGTGCTGCACCTCGCCGCCGGTGCATTCTGGCTCGGCGGCATCGCAGTGCTCGCGGTCACCATCCGCTCGTCGCCGGAGCGGCCGGAGCTGAGCCGGCTCGTCGGCCGGTTCAGCTCGCTCGCCGTCGGTGCAGTCGCGATCGTCATGGTGGCCGGCGTCGGGATGGCATGGATCGTGCTGCCGGAGCCGTCCGCCCTGTTCACAACCGGTTATGGCCTGCTGCTGGTGACGAAGGCAGCGCTGGTCGTGCCGGTGATCGGCGTGGCGTGGTACAACCGCCGTTACCTGGTGCCCGCGGTCTCGACGGCGTCGGCGGGCTCGGCGGCGGCGACGGCGGGGCGTCGGCGGCTCGGCCGGACCGTCGTCCTCGAGCTGGTGTTGCTGCTCGTCGTCGTCGGCGTCACCTCCGTCCTGGTCAGCCGCTCGCCGGTGGCATCGTCAGCCGGACCGTCGACGGCGACCACGCTTGCACCGAGTGCCACGGTGCTGCCCCTCTCGGGCGGAGCCGGGACGGTGGCGTTCACGATCGCGCCCGGCCGCGCCGGGCAGAACGAGCTGCTGCTGACGTTGCGCGGTCCCAGCGGTGAACCGCTGGTCGCCGTCGACACGCCGACGGTCGAGTTGACCGAGCAGGCCCTGGGCGTCGGTCCATTGCGCCCGATCGTCCATCCAGTCGACGACGGCCAGTTCCATGTCATCGCCGACGTGCCGCTCGCCGGCACCTACTCGATGGTGATCCGGGTCCGCGTTAGCGACTTCGATGCGGCGACAGCCGAGACCACGTTGGTCATCGATTGATCACCAGCGGGCCGGGTGCGGTCCGCGGCCGTGGCGGGACGGCCAGCAGCCAGACCAGCGCCACGCTGAGCACCTCGGGCAGATGCGCAGCCTCGTCGGCGAGTGGGATGCGCCCGCTGACGAGGTCGACCGTCGCGGTCATCACCAGTGCTCCGGTGAGCACGACTGTCACGGGCAGCATCGTGCGGGCCCGTGCCGGACGCACGGCGACGACGAGCAACCCCACGCCGTAGGCGGTGGCGAAGGCACCGAGATGGTGGGCCGCGTGCACGGCCGTATCGCGCTCCTCGCCCAGGACCAGCGCCGGCAAGGACAAGGCGATGATCCCGGCGCCGACGGCCATCAGCAGCGCCCGCGCGAGGGTCCTGTGGCCGGCCCGGTCGGCAGCCGCAACCGCCTTGGCGACGCGGCGGGACAGATCCGGAGGCCGGGCCGGGACAGCGATCGGCCACGCTCGGCGCTCGGCGGCGGCCGACGAGGCGAACGCCTGACATGCCGGGCAGCGGGAGAGGTGGTCGTCCAAGAGTCGGGGATCGCCGCCGAGGGCTTCCCCGTCGAGGCGAGCCGAGATCGCGTCGCGCCAGCGCTCACACGTCACACCCGTCAAGTCGTCTGCCGCCAGAGCCCAGTTCCCGCCGGCGGCGCGCCATCATGGCGGACATGGCGGACATGGCGGCGAAGAACGATCCGTTGCGCCATCTCGCCGACGCCGCCATCGAAGGCGACGATGTCGCGGTGGCCGAGTTGGTGCGGCGCACCCAGCCTGCGGTCTGGCAGGTGTGCGTCGCGCTCGGCTCGCCCGGCGAGGTCGAGGACCTCGTGCAGGAGACGTACCTACGGGCACTCGGCTCACTCGCCCGCTTCCGGGGCGACGCCGAGGTCAGGGTGTGGCTGCTGTCGATCGCCCGGCGCGTGTGCGCCGACCATGTGCGCCGCCGCCAGCGTGCCCGCCGCCTGGTCGACCGCATGGCCGGCGAGGCTGCCCTCGACGTGCCACCGCCCGCCGTGGTCGACGACCTGCTCGCCGGCCTGGCCCCGCAACGGCGGGAGGCGTTCGTGCTCACGCAACTGGGTGGGCTCAGCTACGAGGAGGCCGCGCTGGCGATTGGTTGCCCGATCGGCACGATCCGCTCGCGCGTCGCCCGTGCCCGCAGCGACCTGCTGCACGTCGTCGCTCGCGCCGACGCCAGTTGAGGCCGTGAGCGTCAGGGCTGCTCGGGTCGAGGGCGCCGCCTGGCGAGCAAGATGGCCGTTCCACCTCCGATCACCGCCACCACGATGACGATGACGGCGACGACCAGCCCGGTCGAACTGCCGCCGTCGCTGGCGTCGGTCGTGACGGGCGCCGTGCCCGGCGCACCAGTCGTGCTCGCCGCCGACGTGGCCGGCGTGGCGGCCGTACCCGCGGTCGCGGCGGTGGTCGGAGCCGCGGTCGAGCTGGGCGCAGCGGTGGTGCCGGGGGCAACCGTGGCGGCGGCTGGCAGCGTGGTGCTGGTCACACCGACTGGCGGCGGCGGAGCGGCAGCCTCGTCGCCGGATTCGGCGCGGAGCAGTGCGGCGAGCAGATCGCGTCCGGGGACTCCGGCCGGGACCTCGTCGATGGTCGCCGCGGGCGCCGAGC
>JBIOUO010000338.1:0-12697 GCA_044867195.1 Ilumatobacteraceae bacterium | reverse complement strand
TGGTAGCCGGACAGGAGCTGGATCACCTGCTGGCGGACGCGGGACAGGTCGGCCCCGAGCTTGACGAGGACCTGGGCGGCGACGCCCTCGCCCTCGCGGATCAGCCCGAGCAGGATGTGCTCGGTGCCGATGTAGTTGTGGCCGAGCTGCAGCGCCTCACGCAGCGAGAGCTCGAGCACCTTCTTGGCTCGCGGCGTGAACGGGATGTGCCCGGACGGCGACGAGCCGCCCTGGCCGATGATCTCCTCGACCTGGCTGCGCACAGCCTCGAGCGAGATCCCCAGGCTTTCCAGGGCCTTGGCGGCGACGCCTTCGCCCTCGTGGATCAGGCCGAGCAGGATGTGCTCGGTCCCGATGTAGGAGTGGTTGAGCAGGCGCGCTTCCTCCTGGGCGAGGACGACGACCCTGCGGGCCCGATCCGTGAATCTCTCGAACATGTGCGCCCTTTCCAGCGGGGGCTGACGTTCGACCAGTGTACCGGTGCGCATCTGGCCGGCTGCTGGAGTGCCAGTCATCAAGAGCGGGCAGGACTCACTTCGATACATGCTCAGCGGCCGGCTGCCATCGGCTGGGAGGCGAACTGGGTGGCCAGGGTCTCGGAATCCGAGACTGCCGCCACCCAGAAGCGGCCGTGAGACCAGGACCACCCAGATGTAGGCGGCGCGGCGGGTGACTGCTTCGCCCAGCGCTCCGGGGCTGGTGACCGCTTCGGCCCCCGCCCGCAGTGAGCATGGATGGCCAGGCCGAGCGTCGCGCCGCCAGGCGCAGCGAGGCACGCGAGCGAGTCGAAGGCGAGCGAGCCATTAGCACGTCCTCTAGCCTCCTGCCTGTGTCCGACGCCCCGGTGCGGTCCCCCTTGTTCTCGCTGGCGTCGATGGGGGTCGATCGCGACCGCATCGAGGTCGCCATCCACGAGTCGGTGCGCAGCGCCGACGCCTACCTGACCGAGATCGCGTCCCACCTCGTCGTCGCCGGCGGCAAGCGGCTGCGTCCGGTCGTCGCCATCGCCGCGGCGCAGGTCGGCGGGCGCGCCGCATCGGACGATGTCGTGCGCGGCGGCGTGGCGTGCGAGCTCGTGCACCTCGGTTCGCTGTATCACGACGACGTCCTCGACGAGGCCGACACGCGGCGCGGTGTGGAGACCGTGAACGCCAAGTGGGGGAACCTGCAAGCGATCCTGGCGGGCGACTTCCTGCTCTCGCGGGCGTCGGAGATCGCCGCCTCGCTCGGCACCGAGGTCGCCGGCCTGCTGGCGCGCACGATCGGCTGGCTGTGCGAGGGAGAGATCGAGCAGCTGCGCCACACCTACGACATCGCCCGTCCCGAGGACAGCTACTACGTCTCGATCCAGGGCAAGACGGCCTCGCTCTACGGCACCGCGGCCCGCATCGGCGGCATCGTCGCCGGGCTCGACCGGCCGACGATCGATGCGCTCACGGCATGGGGCAACGCGTTCGGAATGGTGTTCCAGATCGTCGACGACATCCTCGACGTCATCGACACGGCCGACAACCTCGGCAAGCCGGCCGGCCACGACATGGTGGAGGGCGTGTACACGCTGCCGGTGCTGCGCACGCTGGCGATGGGTGGTGGCGTCGGCGACGAGCTGGCCTCGTTGCTCGGGCGACCGCTCGACGTCGCCGAGCGGGACAAGGCGCTGGCGATCGTGCGGGCCAACGAAGGCGTCGAGAGCGCCGCTGCCAGCGCCCGCCTCTACGTCGCAGCAGCCCGCGAGGCGTGCGACGACCTCCCCCCTGGCGCGGCGACCGACGCCCTGAGCGCCGCTCCACGCGCGCTCCTCGAGTCGGTGACGGCGACGTTCTGACCCTGACTCCAACGACCTGACCCAACGAGCTGACCCATGGCCTGACCCAACGACCTGACCCAAGAACTGGGTGGCGACAGTCTCGATTTCGAGACTGTCGCCACCCAGAAACCGGAATGAGACCAGGGCCACCCAGTTGGACGGGGCGCGACGGGTCGGCGAGTCGGCACGGCCGAACGTCCGCGGCCGCGGTCCTGCCGACGTCCTAGCCGGGGACGACCCGCACGATCGCCGCGGCCGCCTTGTACGCCGCCTCGGCCGGACCGATCTCGTCCGGACGCAGCAGGTTGGCCATGATCCGCAGCACCCACTCCATCAGCGTCCGGCTGTGCATCCCGACACGGGTCAGCTCGCGCATCAGCGTTGGCCGGCCGATCACACGGGCGAACAGGCGAGCGACCTTGAAGTACTGGCCGTACTCGTCGTCGAGCAGCTTCGGATAGCGCTGCAGGGCGGTCGGGTCGCCGTCGACGAGCGCTTCGTGGATCACGTCGGCGGCCATCCGCGCCGTCTCGTAGGCGTAGTCGATGCCCTCGCCGTTGAACGGGTTGACGGCGCCGGCGGCGTCGCCGACCACCAGGTGGGTCGGTCCGGCCTTGGGCCCGACCGACCCGCCCATCGGGATCCGACCGCTCACCGGCCGCCCGTCGGGGTGGGCGGCGTCGATCTGCCACCGCTCGGCGATCTGGTGGGCGTAGGCGTCGAGCAGGTGGGTCGTGTTGACGCTCTTGAAGTCGCGGAACGTGGACAGCAACCCGACGCCGATGTTCACGGTGCCGTCGCCGACCGGGAAGATCCACCCGTAGCCGGGCATCGGGTTGCCGTTGCGATCCTTGACGTCCAGCGCCGACTCGATCCACGGCTCGTCGTGCTTCGGCGAGCGCCAGTACGTCCGGATCGCCGTCCCGTACGGCCACTCGCGGGTGCGGTACGTGCCGAGCGCCCGGCCGAAGCGGCTGTTGGCGCCATCGGCGACGATCGTGAACTCGGCCCGCACGTCGACGTCGCCCGCGCCGTCGCCCTCGCGCTGCACCGCGGCGCCACGCACGAACCCCCGGTCGATCAGCGGGCGGACGGCGTCATGGCCCTGGAGGATTCTCGCTCCGGCCCGCTCGGCGTTGGCGGCGACGAACGTGTCCAGCTCCCGGCGCCGCACGACGTAGCCGTACGACGGGTACACGGGGTGGGGCGGCCACTCGAGCTCGAGCTCCCGACCCATGCCGGTGGCCCGCAGCCCCCGGAAGCGGTGGAACCGTCCGAGCTCGGCGTCGAGACCCATGTCCAGGAGCTGCTTGACCGCCCGCGGCGTCAGGCCGTCGCCGCACGTCTTCTCCCGCGGGAAGGCCTTCTTCTCGACGACCGTCACGTCGTGGCCGTAGCGGGCGAGCCAGTAGGCGGCAGCTGCGCCGGCTGGTCCGCCACCGATGACGAGGACCTCGGTGTCCAGCGTGGACGCGGCCGGACCGCCGCCGGCGACGTCGGCCGCGACCGTCACCCCGGCGGCGAGCCGGCGACCGGTGCGTCGCCGATGTCGATGATCGGGTTGCCCGCGGCATCGGTCAGGGACTCGCTGAGGTCGGCGAGCGATGTGCCGGAGGTCAGCGCCTCGTACGCCGGTGCATCGTCGGCGCACCAGGTGTCGAATTCGTTGGCGTAGTCCTGGCTGGTGGGGTCGGCGCCGCCGATCGTGTACCGCTCGTCGCAGACGACGGCGAGGATCTCGGCGTCGGTGAGACCGCCGCCGGCGGTGCTGCCCTGGGCTGGCATCGGGCCGAGCGAACCGGCGGCGTGCGGGCCGCCCTCGCGGTCGGGGTTGCCGTAGATCTCGACGCCGGCGATGTTGTAGTTGGCGGTGCCGAAGTACACGAAGCGCAGCTGGTCCTCGATGTGCGGGAACGTCTTGAGCACCTCTCCCTCGGCGAACGGCCGCCCCACACCGCCCTCACCGCTGGCCCCATGGCAGCTGGCGCAGGCTGTGTAGACCCCGGCGCCGACGCCGAGGGGACCTGTGGCGACCTCCGGCGGGCGGGTCAGCGAACGGACGTACATGAACAGCCAGACCGGCATCAGGCTGAGCGCCATCATCGCCCAGAATGGGATCTTCTGGCGCGACTTGGCGGCGGCCACGTAGGGCGGGTCCGGCTTCGGCGGCGGTGGTGGAGCGACCGCCGCGGCGGCCTTGCGCGGCGCCGGACCGGCCGGCGCCGCAGCCGGAGCGGCGGCGGCGGTCGCAGGTGCCGCAGCGGCCACCTGCTCGTCCCCGCCTGTCGCCGCCGGGGCGGGCTCCTCGCCGCCGCCGAGCCCGAGAGCGGCGCGGCGATCGCGAGACCGCTTCAGCAGGTGCTCGGGGATCTCCGTCACGCGCCGCCACGATAGGCGCCGCCACGAGGGCGGGAGCAAACAACCGGCTCCGCGTGGCGTCCGGCCGAGCACGGGGAGGTCTCACTTGTGCACAACCGCCCAGGTCCGTGACACTGGCGTGCCAGACTGCTCGCAGCATCAGCAGTCCACCACCAGCCGTCGGCCACCCGTCAGCCAGCCGGCAGCGCGCCACCGCCGAGCCAACGAAAGACACCGAAAGGCACCCACAGCCCGATGCTCGCCGTCGACATAGCGAAGTGGCCAGGCGTCAACGTCGCGTTCCTGACGGCGTTCGTCGCCTCCATCGTGCTGACGCTGGCGGTGATCCCCTATGGCAAGCGGCGCCCGGTCGGCAAGCCGCTGTCGTGGGGCGAGGCGATGCTCGGCTCGGTCTACGCGTTCGGCGTGATGTTCCTCGCCTTCGGCATCGTGCCGCACCAGTGGATCGACCACGCCGACCGCAATCTCGGCTGGCACAAGGACAAGATCATCTACGGCCCCGGCGGGATCCTCAAGCCGGAGGCCGAGGGCGGGTGGCTCCCGCTGACGTTGCAGTACGAAGCGCTGCGCGACATCGTCGTCGTCCTGCTCCACGTCATCTACTTCGGGCTGATCATCTTCGTCTGGCACTGGTGGCAGGGCCGCGGCAAGGTGCCGACCACGGCCGCCATCGAGACCAGCTCCTACGGTCGGCCGCTCGTGAGGAAGGGCTGACCATGGCGAGAACGGACGCCAACCCGCCGATGATGCCGTACACCGACGAGTACTCGCTCGTCGAGGTCGACGCCGACTACCTCACCAAGGCGGTCAAGCCGAAGCAGTTCATCCACATCGACCAGACCGAGTGCATCATGTGCGAAGGTTGCGTCGACATCTGCCCGTGGAAGTGCATCCACATGGTCACGCCCGACGCCATCGTCGACGCGACTGGCACCGAGCGCCCGGGCGAGGACCCCTCCGACAAGGTCGTGTTCATCATCGACGACGACATCTGCACGCGCTGCGCGCTGTGCGTCGACCGCTGCCCGACCGGCGTGATCATCCTCGGCAAGGCGGGGGCACCCGCCGCCACCGGCGATTCGCACATCCGCACGAACAGCCACGGCTACGCGTACGGGATGAGGTTCTAGACACCCATGGCCAAGACCATCGACGAACGGCCCCGGCCGACGATCAAGGACCGGCTCAACAAGACGGTGGACTCGGTCCAGGGGAGCCAGGCGTGGAGCAGCATCTTCCGCCCCGGCTCGATCTTCCGCAAGGGCTACACCGACAGCCCCCGTAACCGCAGCTACGTGATCATGAACTCGGTGCTGTACCACCTGCACCCGGTCAAGGTGAAGCGGCACGCGGTCAAGGTCAGCTACACGCTGTGCCTCGGCGGGCTCAGCTTCTTCCTGTTCATCCTGCTGACGGTCACCGGCATCTTCCTGATGTTCTTCTACCGACCGGAGGCGACGGCGGCGTGGAACGACATCTCCAACCTCCAGACGTCGGTGACGTTCGGGCTACTGGTGCGCAACATGCACCGCTGGGGCGCCCACCTGATGGTGCTGACCGTGTTCCTGCACATGGCGCGCGTCTTCTACCACGGCGCCTACAAGCCGCCCCGCGAGTTCAACTGGGTGATCGGCGTGATCCTGCTGATGCTCACGCTGCTGCTGTCGTTCACCGGCTACCTGCTGCCCTGGGACCAGCTCGCGCTGTGGGCCGTCACGGTGGGCACGAACATGATGGGCTACACACCTGTGTTCGGCCAGCAGGTGCGGTTCGTGCTGCTCGGCGGCGCCGAGATCGGGCCCGAGACGCTGCTGCGGTGGTACGTGCTGCACGTGCTCATGCTCCCGTTCGTGATCGTCATCTTCATGGCCATCCACTTCTGGCGAGTCCGCAAAGACGGGGGCATCTCCGGTCCGCTATGAGTTGCTCGCTCACTTCGCTCGCTCGCTTGTCTCGCTGCGCCTGGCGGCGCGACGCTCGACCTGACGTCTCACGCTCACGGCGGGCGGGGGCCGAAGCGGTCACGATCGCGGCCTGCATCGGAGGTGTTCGTGCATGACTGAGATCCCCGAACACCTGCTCAAGCGGGCGAAGGCGGCGCGTGAGAAGGCGGCCGAGACACCAGCCGCCGAGACACCCGCCGCCGAGACGCCGGCGGCGGCCGCGCCGAGCGCGGAGGAGTCACGCATCCCCGCCCACTTGCTCGAACGCAGCCGGGCGGCCAAGGCGGCGCGGGAAGGTGGCGGCGGCGAGGCGCCGGCTACCGGCGGGGCGGTCGCCGTGCAGGACCGCGTCGCCTCCGTCGTCCAGGCCGTGCCGACGGGCGCCGGGGTTCCCGTGGGCGCCGGCCCAGGCGGTCATACCCAGCGCCTGCTGACCGTCGTCAAGAGCGGGTCGATCCAGGAGGTCAAGGCCTCACCCGTCGACAAGGTGCACACCTGGCCCCATCTGCTGGTCGCCGAGTTCGTCGCCGCCCTCGTGTGCACGGCGTTCACGTTCGTCTTCTCGATCTTCGTCAACGCTCCCTTGCTGCAGCTGGCCAACACCAACCAGACGCCGAACCCGTCGAAGGCGCCGTGGTACTTCCTCGGGCTGCAAGAGCTGCTGACCATGTTCCACCCGATGATCGCCGGCGTCACCATCCCCGGCGTCGGGCTGATCGTGCTGATCTTCGCCCCGTACATCGACAAGAACCCGTCCAACAAGCCCGAGGACCGTAAGTTCGCGATCGGTCTGATGACGATCCACATCATGTTCTGGGCCGTCCTGGTCATCATCGGGTCGTTCTTCCGGGGGCCCGGCTTCAACTTCGTGCTCCCCTGGAGGGATGGGATCTTCTTCGAGCTGTGACCGAGAGGTACCGCTAGATGTCTGCCGCCGCCATCATCGCCATCGCCATCGCCGCCGTCGTGATCCTCGCCGCGATCGCGTTCGTCACGCTCGCCCGCCGGTCCGACGTCCGCGGCGCGGGTGCGCTGTCGGGCGAGACGGTCCGGCGCGACACCGCGGGGCGTGAAGCCCGCCCGACCGAGGAGATCGTCGAGCACGTGCCGACCCGCCAGGAGACCGAGTCGGCGGGCACCCTCGCCCGCTACGGCACGGTGGTCGCCGCACCGCCGGAGACGGCTGTCGCGCCGTGGGCGCCTCCCGATCCCGAGGCCCTGGCTGTCAGCCGCCGCCAGTTCTTCAACCGAGCGACCGTCACCCTGATGAGCGCCGGCATCGGGGCCTTCGCCGCGGCCGGCTTCGTGGCCTTCCTCTGGCCGACCGCCACGGGAGGGTTCGGGCAGCCGGTCAACGTCGGCAAGCTCGACGAGATCCTGGAGACGATCCGCACCAGCGGCGACGGCTTCTTCTACGCACCCGGTGCTCGAACCTGGATCACGGAGTACCCGGCCGACGCGCTCCCCAAGGCCAAGGTGGTCTATTCGGAGAACATCCTGTCGGGGATGGAGCAGGGCATCGTCGCCCTGTATCAGAAGTGCCCGCATCTCGGCTGCCGCGTCCCGTCGTGCGCCACCAGCCAGTGGTTCGAGTGCCCCTGCCACGGTTCGCAGTACAACCAAGTGGGGGAGAAGAAGGCGGGGCCGGCCCCGCGGGGGATGGATCGGTTCCCCGTCACGATCGCCGCCAACGGTGACGTCACGGTGAACACCGGCACGATCGTGCCCGGCCCGGCGATCGGCACCAACACCACCGGGCAGGAGGCCGAGGGGCCGCACTGCATCACGGGCGGGGGTGGGCATTGATCGGCTTCGCGACGACGGCGATCGCGTGGATCATCCTCGTCGTCGTCGTCGCCGGGTGGATCTTGTACGCCGCCCTCAACGCCGGCTCGGCGCGCAAGGAGGTCGGCGCGGAGGTCGAGCTGGCCGCCAACCGCAAGCCGTACTACAGCGACGAGGAGCTGGAGGGCCCGCGGCTGGAACGGATGCAGCTGCTCGGCGTCGTGCTGCTCGTGATCATCGTCATCGGCCTGCCGCTGTACTGGGTTCTCGAGCCCTCTCGCCAGGCCGGGGCGACGGAAGGTCTCGAGAAGCGGCTGGCCCACTGGGGCTCGTTGTTGTTCGCCCCGACGGCCGACGGCGGCTTCAACTGCGCCGGCTGCCACGGTGGCATGCAGGCCAACGGCGGCGTCGCCGCGTACACGGTGACCGACCAGATCACCGGCGAGGTGCGGGCCGTCGAGTGGCTGGCGCCGGCCCTGAACACGGCGCTCTACCGCTTCAGCGACGCAGAGGTGCAGTACATCATCACCTATGGCCGGCCGGGCTCGCCGATGTCGGGCTGGGGACTCGACGGCGGCGGCCCGATGAACGCCCAGCAGATCCAGACCCTGATCGCCTACATCAAGTCGATCCAGATCCCGCGCGAGGGCTGCTCCGCGGAGGAGTCGGAAGATCCGCTCTGCCCCACCGGCCACCTGCCAGACAAGGAACAGGCGAACATCGAGACGCTCGCCCGGCAGTCCGTGGAGGACGGGACGTACGGCAGCTACGGCGAGGCGCTGTTCAACCTCGACCTCAACAGCGGCGCCTACAGCTGCGCCCGCTGCCACACCAAGGGCTGGAGCTACGGCGACCCAGGGGTTCCCGGGCAAGGTGCCTTCGGCTGGAACCTGACCGGCGGCAACACGACCGCCAAGTTCCCCAGCGAGCAGGCGATGAAGGACATGGTGTTCAGCGGCACCGAGAACGGCAAGGGCTACGCCCCGCAATCGCAGGGCACTGGCCGGATGCCTGGTTTCGGGCAGCTGCTCACCGACGAGCAGCTGACGGCGATCATCCGCTACGTGCGGGGCCTGTGATGACGGTGGCCATCGAGTTGCTCGCGATCGGGTGGAAGCCCGAGCTGCGCGGCCTGCTGATCGTGATCATCGCCGTGGTGACGCTCTGCGGCAGCGTCTACCTGCTGCTCGCCACGAACCTCGGCGTCCGCCTCGGGTTCCTGATCGCGCTCGCCGGGTTGACGGGCTGGTTGATGCTGATGGGCATCATCTGGAGCATCTACGGCATCGGGCTCAAGGGCCCCGAGCCGTCGTGGGACGCGATCCCCGGCCGTACCGTGCTGCAGAGCTCCGAGGCGCTGTACCAGGCCGGCGTGCTCGACTCTCCGGTGCCCGTGAGCGAGGACATGTCGTTCCCGGACGAGGCGGCGAAGGTCGAGCAGCAGTTCCAGACCGAGGGGTGGACACCGCTGGCGGAGGAGGACCCGGGCTTCGGCCAGGCCTCGTCGGCTGCCGCCGTGTTCCTCGAGGAAACCGGCGCCTTCTCGGCCGGTGAGTTCAAGACCGTCAACGTCTTCGACACCGGCGGTGAGCGGTTCCCGAAGATCGGCGCGTTCGATCTGCTCGCGTTCTGGCACCGGCCGCACTACGCCGTCGTCGAGGTCGCCCCGCTTGTCCCGACTCGGACGGAGCCCGGCCGCGCGCCGCCGGCGGCTGTGATCGACGACACCCGCCAGCACCAGTACGTCTACATGACCCGCAACCTCGGCGCCCGGCGCCAGCCGGCGTTCGCCCTCACGCTCGGCGCCGGCACCATCTTCCTGATCCTCTGTTGGCTGCTGCACCGCCGCGAGCGCGTGCTCGTCGCCAACCGCAGCGCGGTCCCGGTCCCGGCGAGGTGATGACGTCAGTGAGTGAGCGAGTCCTCGAGCGAGCGAACAACTCAGCACAGTCTTTTGCTCACTGGTGCCCGGTCGAGGTCGAGGGGGCCGAGCATCTCTCGGACTGGAGGGTGCACCAGTGAGTGAGCGAGTCTTCGAGCGAGCGAACAATTCAGCACAGTCTTTTGCTCACTGGTGCCCGGTCGATATCGAGGGGGCCGAGCATCTCTCCGAAGGGATGGTGCACCAGTGAGCCAGTACCTGCCGATCATCTTGCTCTTCCTGCTCGCCGTGGTGTTCGGCGCGATCAGCCTGGTGATGTCCCATCTGCTCGCCCCGCGCCGGCCGTCGGCGGCCAAGCAGGCGCCGTACGAGTGCGGCATCGTGCCCAGCCGCGAGCCGCCTGAGCGCTTCGGGGTCAGCTTCTACGTCGTGGCGATGCTGTTCATCATGTTCGACATCGAGATCATCTTCGTCTACCCGTTCGCGGTGGCGCGCAACGACCTCGGCACGTACGGCTTCGTGGCGATCGTCATCTTCTCGGCGCTGTTCTTCCTGACGTTCGTCTACGAGGTGGCCCGCGGGGGGCTCGACTGGGGCCCCCTGCAGCGCGCCCGCGACCTTGCCGACGACGCCGCCCAGGTGAGTCCCGAGCGCACGCTCACCACGACGATTCGGCGCGTCGGGCTCGACGGCCGCGAAGCCGAGCCCGAGGAAGCTGCGTAGGGGGATCTCCGGTGGGCGTCATCGAGAACATCCGCGACGACGGGTTGGCGGGGATGACGCACAACGTCATCACCGGCAGGATCGAGGAGCTCGTCAAGTGGGCCCGCTCGCGCAGCTCCTGGCCGGCCAACTTCGGGTTGGCGTGCTGCGCGATCGAGATGATGGCCACCGGCGGAGCGCACTACGACATCGCCCGGTTCGGCATGGAGGTGTTCCGCGCCTCGCCGCGCCAGGCCGACATCATGATCGTCGCCGGGCGGGTGAGCCAGAAGATGGCGCCCGTGCTGCGCCAGGTCTACGACCAGATGATGGAGCCGAAGTGGGTCATCTCGATGGGCGTGTGCGCGTCGACCGGTGGCATGTTCAACAACTACGCCCTGGTCCAGGGCGTCGACCAGGTCGTGCCCGTCGACGTCTACGCGCCGGGTTGCCCGCCGACGCCGGAGACGCTGCTCCACGCCATCGAGACGCTGCACCAGCTGATCGAGGACGGTGAGCTGATGCGGCGCCGCCAGGCTGCCGCGGCCGGACAGGGCGCCAACGTCCACGTCGCCGAGATCCCGTCGGGCCAAGCAGTGCAGCAGGTCCCAGTCGCGCTGGGGAGCAAGTGAACCGTGGCCGACGTCGAGGAGCACGACGAGGCAGCCACTGCGCCTGAGGACGACACGCCGACCGACACGCTGTACGGCTGCGTGCGCGCCGACTGGCGGGGGCAGGTCGTCATCCACCCCAGCCGCGACGGGTACCTCGACGCCGTCAAGGCGCTCACCGACGATGGCTACACGATGTGCGTCGACCTCACGGCCGTCGACTATCTAGCGTTCGAAGCGCGGACCCTGCCCGAAGGCATGACGGCCGAGCGGTTCGAGGTCGTCGTCAACTTCCTCGACATCGCCGCCGGGCGCCGGATCAGGCTGCGGGTGCAGGTGCCGGCGGACGATCCCACGCTGCCCACGCTGTTCGACATCCATCCCGGCACCGAGGCGATGGAGCGCGAGGTGTTCGACATGTTCGGGATCGCGTTCACCGACCATCCGGACCTCACCCGCATCCTGATGCCCGAGGACTGGGAGGGCCACCCGTTGCGCAAGGACTACGAGGTCGGCTCGATCCCCGTGCAGTTCAAGGGAGCGCACGCATGACTGATGTGGTCGACCGGTCGATGGTGGCCCAGACGGCGGAGTCGGAGCAGGAGCTCAAGCCACGCTCGCAGGTGACGGCCAAGGAGCTGATGCGCGAGGTCGGGGCCGTGCTGCGGATGAGCGAGGCCGAGGTGGCCCAGCTCGGGGAGATCCCGATCGACCCGGACGAAGACCAGTCGATGATCATCAACATGGGCCCGCAGCATCCCAGCACCCACGGTGTGCTGCGGCTGATGCTGGAGTTGAAGGGCGAGACCGTCCTGCGCTGCAAGCCGATCATCGGCTACCTGCACACCGGGATGGAGAAGACCGGCGAGCAGCTGACCTACCTCCAGGGCGGCACCAACGTGACGCGGATGGACTACCTCAGCCCGCTGTTCAACGAGCTGGCGTTCTCGCTCGCCACCGAGCAGCTGCTCGGCATCCACGAGGACATCCCCGAGCGGGCGGGGTGGATCCGGATGCTGCTGTCTGAGCTCAACCGGATGGCCAGCCACCTGCTGTTCCTCGCCACCAACGGCATGGACCTCGGCGCGGTGTCGATGATGATCTACGGCTGGCGCGAGCGGGAGGAGGTGCTGCGGTTCTTCCAGAAGGTCACCGGGCTGCGGATGAACCACAACTTCATCCGCCCGGGCGGTGTCGCCGCCGACCTCCCGCCGGGGTGGCGCGACGACGTGCTGCGCCTGCTCGACCTGATCCCGCCGCGGCTGGAGGAGTACGACACGCTGATGACCGGCCAGCCGATCTGGCGCGAGCGGCTGCAGGGCGTCGGCGTGATCACGCCGACCGAGGCGGTGGCGCTGGCCGCGACCGGGCCGGTGCTGCGATCCACGGGCGTCGACTGGGACATCCGCCGCGGCCTGCCGTACCTGCGGTACGCCGATGTCGAGTTCGACGTCATCGTCGGCACGTTCGGCGACGCGTTCGACCGCTACGCGATCCGCCTCAACGAGGTGCGCGAGTCGATGCGCATCGTGCGCCAGGTGCTCGACCACATGCCGCCCGGCGACTACCGCATCCAGGACAAGAAGGT
>JBIOUO010000337.1:0-6488 GCA_044867195.1 Ilumatobacteraceae bacterium | reverse complement strand
TCCGGCCGGTTGGGGTTCCGTCGGCCATCCGGAGTGGGGTCCGTTCCGGCTCGGCAAGACGAATCCCAACTTCTCCACCAGCGGGCTCAACTTCACGATCGCCGAGTACTACGCCGCGGTCGGCAAGACGTCGGGCCTGACGGTCGAGGACCTCGCCCGCCCGGCCGCTGTCGACTTCGCCCGCCAGATCGAGTCGTCCGTCGTCCACTACGGCGACATCACGATGACGTTCCTCAACAACTGGTTCGCCGCCGATGCCCGCGGCACGGCGCTGACGTACGCCAGCGTCGTCGCCGTCGAGGAGAAGAGCGTCATCGACTACAACAAGGGCAACCCCGACGGTGTGCTCTCGCCCGGCGAGGAACCGCGCATCCCGCGCGACCCGCTGGTGGCGATCTACCCCGAGGAGGGCACGCTGTACTCCGACAGCCCGTTCATCGTGCTCGACACCGAGTGGGTCGACGATGACGAGCGGGCTGCTGCAGCGCAGTTCGAGACGTTCGTCCAGCAGCCGGAGAACCAGCGTCAGGTGCTTGCCTACGGCTTCCGGCCGAACAACCCTGCCGTCCCGCTGGGCGACCCGATCGTGCCGGAGAACGGCGTCGACCCGGCGCAGCCGACCGCCAACCTGGAGGTGCCGTCACCGGAGGTGCTCGTCGGGATCCTCGACTCCTGGGCCGAGCTGCGCAAGGATGCCCGCGTCTTGCTGGTGCTCGACATCTCCGGCTCGATGAGCGAGTTCGCCACCGACGACGGTCGCACGCGGCTCGATCTCGCCAAGGCGGCTGCCGTCAGCGCGCTCGACCAGTTCAAGGACAGCGACGACGTGGGGCTGTGGGTGTTCAGCACCGATCTCGGTGGGCCCGACCCGAACGTCCGCGAGCTGGTGCCGCCGGGTCCGATCGGCGACCAGCGCGACGCCATCGCGGCGGCGATCGAGGACCAGTTCCCGACCAACGGCACGCCGCTCTACGAGGTCACCGACAAGGCGTACCAGACGATGGTCGACAGCTATGACCCGGCGAGGATCAATGCCATCGTGCTGCTGACCGATGGTGAGAACGACGACGGCGTCCCGCAGGACGACGACCAGCAGTTCGCCGACCTGATCGCCTCGTTGCAGGCCGGCAGCGAGGGGTCGGCCTCGCAGCCGGTGCGGCTGTTCACGATCTCCTACGGCGAGACGGCCGACGTCCAGGTGCTCAAGGCGATCTCCCAGGCGACGAACGCGGCCACCTACAACGCCAGCAATCCGGCAACGATCGACCAGGTCTTCACCGCCGTCATCAGCAACTTCTGACGTGTCGATGGCTCGCTCGCTGCGCTCGCTCGCGTGTCTCGCTGCGCCTGGCGGCGCGACGCTCGACCTGACCTTGCACGCTCACTGCGGCACGGGCCGAAGCGGTCACCAGCCTCCCCACGTCTGTCGACCGGGTCAGCCGACGTGACGATGACGTCGTTCCGGGATCGGTTCTTCACGCCGCGGGTCGCCAGGGCGATGACGTCGCCGCTGGGAATCGTGCTGTTCGGCGCCGGCGCCGCGGCGAGCATCGTCGCCGGACTGCCGCTCGTCGCCGCGGCGGGGGTCGGGGCGCTGGCGTGGGGCGGCCGCGTGCTCGCCGCAGTCCCCAAGTCTCCGCCGTCCGCCCGCGTGCCGGCCAACCAGCTCAGCGAGCCGTGGCGGAGCTACGCCGTCCAGGCGGAGGACTCGAAGCGGCGCTTCGACCGGGTCGTCGCCTCGGTGCCCGCCGGGCCGCTGCGCGAGCGCCTGCAGGCGCTGTCGGGGCGCCTCGACGAGGGCGTCGACGAGTCGTGGCGGATCGCCCGCCGGGGACACGAGATCGTCGCCGCGATCGCCACCATCGACACCGGGTCGGCACAGCGCGAGCTGGACGAGCTCGGCGTCGCCATCGGCGACCGGACGCCGACGCCCGCCGAGGCGGACACGATGCAGGCGTTGCAGGCGCAACTGGCGTCGGCGCAGCGGCTGGTGGCGCTCGCCGACCGCAGCCGCGACCGCCTCCGCCTGCTCGACGCCCGCTTCGACGAGCTCGTCGCCCGCGCCGTCGAGGTGAGCGTCGGGTCCGGCGACACCGACGTCCTCGGCAACGACGTCGACGGCCTGGTGACCGAACTGGAGACCCTGCGCACAGCAATGGAAGAGACGGACCGAGCGAGCGAGGCGTGAGCGAGCGAGGCGTGAGCGAGCGCAGCGAGCTCACGATGCCGAAGTGGGCGCGGAGCCTGACAGCAGTTGGCAGGGAACGCGCCCAGATTGCCGTTTGGCAGGGATCGCGCCCAGATGGCTGCTGCCGGCGGAGCGGGGTCGCGTGAGCCTGCTGCGGTCCAACGTCGTCGTCGCCACCGGGACGGCGCTCTCGCGCGTGACGGGCCTCGCCCGCGTCAGCGTGTTCGCGTTCGTCATCGGCCAGACCGCACTCGCCGACGCCTACCGCATCGGCAACGAGACGCCGAACATCGTCTACGAGCTGCTGATCGGTGGCGTGCTGTCGGCGACGCTGGTCCCGCTGTTCACGATGTTCCTCGAGCGCGATGACGAGGAGGCGACGAACGTCGTCATCACCGTGTCCCTCGCCGCACTGGCCGTGCTGACGGCGATCGCCGTCGTCGCCGCGCCGCTGATCTTCGGCCTCTACACGCTCGACCCCGCGGCATCGGTCGACGCCGAGCAGTTCCGGCGGGTCGGGACGCTGCTCACGCGCGTCTTCCTGCTGCAGATCTTCTTCTACGGGGCCACCGGGCTGGCGACCGCGATCCTCAACTCCCGGCGCCGCTTCTTCGCCGCCGCGTGGAGCCCGATCCTGCCCAACCTGATCATCATCGCCACGCTGCTGTCGCTGCCGGAGCCGGGCGGCGAGGAGTGGACGCTCGCCGACGTCCTGGCTGACGATCGGCTGCGCTGGACGCTCGGCCTCGGCGCGACCGCCGGGATCGCGGCGATGGCGCTCGTGCTGATCCCGGCGGTGCGGCGGGCCGGCGTCCACTACCGGCCGCGGTTCGACCTTCGGCACCCGGCCGTGCACCGGCTGATCGCGCTGTCCGGGTGGTCGTTCGGCTACGTCGTCGCCAACCAGATCACCGTGGTCGTCGTCCGCAACCTCGCCGACCCGGGGTCCGGCGACGCCACTGCCTACTTCGACGCCTACACGTTCTTCGTCCTCCCCCACGGCCTGCTGGCCGTGTCGGTCGCCACCACGTTCGCCCCGGAGATGGCCCGCTCCGTGGCCCGCCGGGACCGGGCGTCGTTCTGCAACCAGGCGTCGCTGGGCACCCGCCTTGTAGCCCTGCTCACGCTGCCCGCCGGCGCGCTGATCTTCGTCCTCCGGCGGGCGATCGTCGGCGCCTTCCTGCAGCACGGCGTGTACAGCGCGGCGAAAGCCGACAACACCGCTCGGGCGCTCGCCGGATTCGCCCTCGGGCTCGTCGGATTCTCCGTGTACCTGTTCGTGCTGCGCGGGTTCTACGCCCACCAGGACACGCGGACGCCGTTCGTGATCAACGTTGTCCAGAACGTGCTCAACATCGTCCTCGCGTTCGCGCTCGTCGGCCGGTACGGCATCCTCGGCCTGGCCGGGGCGCTGGCCATCTCCTACCTGCTGTGCGCGCTGTGGGCGCTGCAGGTGCTGTCGTACAAGGTGCCCGACTTCCCGCTCGGCGCAGTGATCGCCAGCATGTGGCGGATCGTCGTCGCCACCGCCGTCGCCGCCGAGGTGACGTGGCTCGTCGCCTCCCACATCGGCGCCACCGCCGGCGTCGGCGCGTGGTGGCGGATGATCGTCGGTGGGATCGTCGGCCTGGTCGTCTATGGCGTGGTCCTCGGCTTGCTCAGGGCGCCGGAGCTGGTGGCGGCGCGCTCGCGACTGGCACGACGGCTGCGCACGACCGCGGCGTAGGCTGCGCGCATGTTCAAGCTGTTCAAGAAGTGGTGGAAATACCTCACCGCGAAGCTGACCGGTTCGTTCAACGAGCGAGCCGACCCCAAGGTCCAGCTCGAGCAGGCCATCGCCGAGGCGCAGAACCAGCACCGCCGCCTCAAGGAGCAGGCGGCCAACGTGATCGCCAACCAGAAGCAGAGCGAGCTCCGCCTCAACGCCAAGATGGGCGAGCTCGAGCGGCTCAACGCCAACGCCCGCCAGGCGCTGATCATGGCCGCCGACGCCGATAAGGCCGGCGACGCGTCCAAGTCGCAGCAGTACAACGCGGCCGCCGAGACGATCGCCAACCAGCTGATCCAGACGGAGAAGGACGTCGAGAGCCTGAAGTCGATGGTCCTCGAGTCGACCGAGGCGTCCGATCAGGCGAAGGCCGCGGTGAAGCAGAACAGCCGGCTGCTGCAGGAGAAGATCGCCGAGAAGTCGAAGCTGCTGTCGCAGCTCGACCAGGCGAAGATGCAGGAGGAGATGAACGCGGCGATGTCGCAGCTCACCGAGACGGTGGGCGCCGACGTGCCGACGCTGTCGGAGGTGCAGGACAAGATCCAGGCCCGCTACGCCAAGGCCAAGGCGGCGGCCGAGCTGAACGAGGCGTCGGTCGAGTCGCGGGTGCTCGAAGTCGAGCAGGCCACGGCCAACGTCGAGGCCCAGGGTCGGCTCAGCGAGCTGCGCGCCGAGCTCGGGTTGGGCGGCCCCGCCCCCGCCGAGGTCGCCGCCGCGCCGGCCGCCGACCAGCCGGCAGCCGCCGAGCAACCCCCAGCCTGACCCCCAATCTGGGCGGGAATCGTCTCAACCCGGCTTCTGGCAGGCTGTCGCAGAATGATCTTGGCTACCGGCGGCGTGTTGGTGGCTGACGTTGGTCGCGACGATCGGGGTGGGCGTGGGGTGTCGGTTGTGAGGGACCGGCAGTGTTGTGGCGTGGGTCCGCGGCGCGCCGAGTGGTGGCTCAGGTGAGCGGAGGGAGTTGGTGGGCGTGGTGGGTGAAGAGCTTGGCGAGGTTGTGGCTGGTGTTCATCAGCGCCCATTCGCTGCGTACGGCGTCGAGGCCTCGGCGGCGGAATCGTTGCCATCCCCGGTTCTGTTTGTGGTCGGCGAAGACCGGTTCGACGGTGTGGGAGCGCTGGGCGTAGGCCTGGGCGCCGTCGGGGGTGCGCAGGCGGTGCTCCATCGCTTCGATGGTCGTGGCGCCTTCGGGTGGCGGGCCGGTGGTGGTGCCCATATCACGTGCGGCGCGGCGTTGTTTCCAGTCTTTGAGTGTGGCGATGAGCCGGTCCGGGCCGTCGGCGGTGGCGTTGTCGTCTGACCAGTAGCCGGCGTCGGCGACCACGATGCCGATCGTCTCGAGCACACCGGCGGCGGTCAGCGTTTGTTGGGTGGCGGTCACCATCGGCTGGTAGAGCTGCACGTCGTTGGTTTGTTGGCTCACGGTGTGGGCGACCACGATCTGGTTCTCGTTGACTGCTGCTTGGGCGTTGTAGCCCTGGATCCAGCCGGTTGCGGTTTTCATGATGCGGCTGTCGGGGTCGGTGATGTTGGCCTGGGCCGGGGCGGGTGCGGCGGCGGGTGCGGCGGCGTGGGCCGCGGCGTGGGCCGCTTGGAGCGCGGCGGCGGTACGTTCGACACTGTCATCACGACGGGGCGGGCGGCCGGCGAGTTTGCGGCCGGCAGCCATTGCGGCCTGTTGTTTGGCTGCCCGGGCGGCTGTGGTGGCCGCGGCTCGAGTCAACGCCGCGGTGTGGTCGGCCTGCGCTCGGGCTAGCGCCGCGTGGGGGTCTTTGGGTTTGCGTCCCGCCAGCCTGCGGCCCTCGACGGCGGCGGCTTGTGCGCTGGCGGCCCGCTGGTCGGCCTCGGCCCGAGCCGCCGCGTCCTGGGTCTCGATGTCGACCAGGGCGGCCTGCAAGCGGGCCAGGCGACCGGTGCGGGTGGACAGCTCGGCGGGCAGCCGCTCGACGCCGAACAGGTCGGGCTGGGCGTGCTCGGCAGCGTCAGCGGCGAGCGCCTCGGTCACGATGCGCTCCACCTCGGCGCGGACCCACTCGCCGTTGCGGTTCTTGTCCAACGCCGCGTCGGCACCGACTTTGGTGCCGTCGATGGCGATCGTGCCCACCGACACCAGCCCCACCGCCGCGCACAGCCGCAGCACGTCCACGAACACCGCCTCGATCGCGGCTTGATGGTCGACGAGG
The DNA here is from genome assembly GCA_044867195.1 of Ilumatobacteraceae bacterium. GTDB lineage: Bacteria > Actinomycetota > Acidimicrobiia > Acidimicrobiales > Ilumatobacteraceae > JALZMG01. The sequence goes on along the minus strand of JBIOUO010000337.1, from coordinate 349 downwards.
AACCGGGCGATGGTCGCATGGTCGGGTGTGCCCCCCCCGCAGATCACCCGGAAGGCGGCATCGGTGCGACAGGCCGCCTCAATGCGGCGACTGGAACGCAACCCGGTCCCGTACGCGTAGAACAGCAACGCCAGCATCATGTCCGGGTTGTAGGCCGGCCGGCCAGGCCCATCGTTGGGGTGCCGGGCGTGGAACGCGGCCGTGTCAATCTGCTCCACCACCTCGATCACGAACCATCCCAGATGGTCCTCCTCCAACCAGTCCCGCATGCTCACCGGCATCAACAACAGCTGGTCCCGGTCGCCACCCACATAGAAGTACGCCATGCCCAACAGTCTGTCTACTGCAG
>JBIOUO010000336.1:0-4531 GCA_044867195.1 Ilumatobacteraceae bacterium | reverse complement strand
CCGGCCCGGCTCCGGACCGAAGCCCTGTCCCTCCGGATGGCCCTCGGGCTCTCGCGCACCTCGCGACGATGCCGTCCGTGCCGCCCTTCCCCGTCGGTGCCCTCTGGCTCTCGCGACGGCGTCCGGCTCTCGCCACGGCTCCAACTGGGTGGCCGTGGTCTCATCGGGCTATCTGGGTGGGCCTGGTCTCGGATCTGAGACTGTCGCCACCCGGATACGGACGCCGTCAGTCGGTGGTGACTTCGCGGCGGCCTTCTAGGGCTCTGCCTAGGGTCAGCTCGTCGGCGTACTCGAGGTCGCCGCCGACGGGCAGGCCGCTGGCCAGGCGGGTGACCTTGAGGCCGAGTGGGCGAAGCTGGCGGGCGAGGTACATCGCTGTGACCTCACCCTCGGTGTTGGGGTTCATGCACAGCACGATCTCCTCGATGCCCTCGGGGTCGAGCCGGGCGATCAGCTCGCGGATCTTGAGCTGCTCGGGACCGATGCCCTCGAGCGGGCTCATCGCCCCGAGCAGCACGTGGTAACGCCCGTGGAACTCGCCGGTGCGCTCGACCGCGACGATGTCTCGCGACTCCTCCACGACGCACACGATCCGCGGGTCGCGCCGGTCGTCGGTGCAGAACGAGCACAGCTCGGCGTCGGTCACGTTGAAGCATCGAGCGCAGAATCGGACCCTCGCCTTGGCGTCGCTGATCGCCGCTGCCAGGCGGGCGACGTCGTCGGCGGGGATCTTGAGCAAGTGGAAGGCGATCCGCTGCGCCGACTTCGGCCCGATCCCCGGCAGCCGCCCGAGCTCGTCGATCAGGGTCTGGACAACAGGGGCATAGGCACCTGGCACCTCAGTCGCCCCGCTCGATCAGCTCCGAGCCGGGGAACGCTTCGGCCAGCCGGTCGAGCGTCGACGGAACACTGCCGGGCGGAACCTCCGTCAGACCCTCCAGGTCGCCGAGATCGACGTCGTCGCTGGTCGCTGCCGCCGATGCCCCTCCGTCTGAGCCTGCGGTGTCCTTGACGACGAGGTGGATCGTGACCGGGCGCCCGACCGCCGCCGCCCATGCCTGCTCGACCTCGGCCCGGTGCTGCTCGCACTTCGTGCGGTGGGCGGCGTTCGGTGTCGACAGGGTGACGGTGTCGCCGGCGACGGCGACGAGATCGACCGGGGTGTAGACCGCGCGGGCGAGGTTGCGCAGCGTGCGCTTGAGACCGGGCCACTCGACCTCGATCGATGTGCCGGGTGCCGGCGTGGACCTAGTGACCGGCTCCGCCGCCGGCCGTGCGCCCTCGGCGACCGCGGCGCGGTCGGGACGCCGGGCCCGCCCGCCGAGCGCAGCGCGCCCGGTAGCCGGGTCGACCGGTGACCGAGCCGTTGCAGCCGCGCCTGCCGCCACCGCTTGCTCGAGCGCGGTGACCCGCGCGGCGAGCGGCGCGAGGTCGTCTCCAGACGCCGGCGGCGGGGAGGCGAGCTGGACGAGGGCGACCTCGACCAGCACACGCGGATCAGGGGCGTGGCGCATCTCGACGAGGATCTCCCCCAGCCGCTCGATGCCCCGCACGAGCGCCGCCGGCCCGAGGCGCTGCGCCTTCGCGGCCAGCGCATCGACCTCGCCCGGCGACAGCTGGACCAGCTCGGGCGCCATCAGGGCGAGGAACCCGTCGCGCAGGTACCGCACAAACGCCTCGGCGAGCGGCCGCGGCTCGTAGCCGGCGTTGATGGCGTGTGCCAGCGCGGTGAGCGCGTGCCCAGGATCGCGCTCGATCAGCGCGTCGACCAGCTCGTCGAACGACAGCAGGTCGCCGGGATCGCCGCCGGTGTTGGCGATCAGCTCGAGCGCCGACAGCGTGTCGCGCGCCGAACCCGCGCCCTGGCCGACAGCCGCGTCGATCGCCGCGTCGTCGACGTCGAGACCAGCCTCGTCGGCCACCCAGCGGGCGTAGGCGCGCAGCTCGTCGGGCGGCAGCAGGTGGAACCGCAGATGCTGGGTGCGGCTGCGGATCGTGGCACTGACCTTCTGCGGGTCGGTGGTGGCGAGGACGAACACGACGTGCGGTGGTGGCTCCTCGAGCGTCTTCAGCAGCGCCGCCTCGGCGGGCCTCGACAGCATGTGGACCTCGTCGAGGATGTACACCCGGTGGCGCCCTGGCGTGCCGAGCGACGCCCGCTCGATCAGCTCACGCATCGCCTCGACGCCGTTGTTGCTGGCCGCGTCGAGCTCGTGGACGTCGTAGCTCGTGCCCCGCTCGACCGCCAGGCACGACTCGCACTCGCAGCACGGCTCGCCGTCGACCGGGCGCTCACAGTTGAGGACCTTGGCGAGGATCCGTGCCGAGCTCGTCTTGCCCGTGCCGCGCGGCCCGGAGAACAGGTACGCCTGGCCCTCGCGCCCGGCGGCCACCGCGTCTCGCAGGGCGCGCACGACGTGGTCCTGACCCTTCAGCTCACCGAACCGGCGTGGGCGGTAGCGGCGGTAGAGCGACGGCGTTGCCACGACGGCGAGCCTACCGATGGGGTGTCAGCGCCCATCGGGGCGCCGGGGGGAGGCCATCGGACCAGCGTGCTGCCCACTACGTTGTTCCGCAGTGCCCAGCCGAACCCGTGTTCCCGTCCGCGCAATGCGAGCTCTGGGCCTGGCGATGGTCATCGCCGGGGGGCTCGTCGTGCTCGGCCAGCCAGGAGCCTGGGCGCAGGACGCCCCCAACCTGGTCGAGAGCGATCCTGCCGACGGCGCCGAGCTGGAGCAGCCGCCGACTGAGGTCGTGCTCACGTTCGACGCGCCGATCGGTGAGGCCAGCCTGCTCACGATGGCGTGCAACGGCGATCCATTCGGCGAGCCCAATACGAGCCGGCCCGAAGTCGGCGGCGACGGGCTCACGCTGCGCGTCGACATCCTCCAGCCGATGCCGGCGGGCACGTGCAACGTGGCGTGGAGCGTGACCCCGCCCGAGGGCGCACCGAACGCCAACGGCCGGTTCTCGTTCACCGTGCTCAACTCACCGACCACCGTCCCCGGTACGACCACGCCCGGTGGGACGACGCCGGCGGCGACCACGCCGGTCGCTGCTGACGACGACTCGGACGGGAGCGACACCACCGTGCTCGACGCCTCTGAGGTATCGGACGGGGCGACGTGGCTGGGGCGGGTGCTGTCGACGCTCGGCCTGGCCGTGCTGTTCGGCGCGCTCGTCGTGATCCTCGTCGGCTGGCCCGAGGGCCCCGAGTACATCCTCGCCGTGCGGTTCCTGCGCTCGGTGTGGCTGCTCGCGCTCGCCGGCACGCTGCTCTACGTCGTTGCCCTCAGCGCGGCCGTCAACGAGGTGTCGCTCGGCAAAGGCCTCAGCCCGGCGCGGTGGCTGGACCTGCTCGACGCCGGGTGGCCCGGCCGCGCCGCCCTCGCCCGGCTGGTGCTCGTCGTGGCGTGTGTCTGGGTCGTGCTGCGCCCCGAGCGGGTGATCGACCCGACGACGCAGCTGCCGGCGATCGCCCTCCCGACGCTCGCCGTCGTCACGATCGGGCTCACCCGGACCGGCGGCGAGCTGGCGATCCTCGGCGTCGTCGCCGGCATCGTGCACGCGCTGGCGATGGCGATCTGGGTTGGCGGAGTGGTGCTGCTCGCCCGCGTCGTGCTGGCCGGTCCCGGCGAGGAGGACCTCGTCCACGCCGTGCGCGGCTTCAATCGGATCTCCGGCCCGGCGATCGTGCTTACCGTCGTCAGCGGGCTCATACAGCTGTACCGCCTCGACGGCGGGTCGCTGTTCAGCGACTCGCACGGCCGGGTGCTGCTGCTCAAGACGGTGCTGGTGGCGGTGATGCTGTTCGTCGGCCTCACCGCCCGCCAGGTCGCCCACGCCCGGCTGGCGCGAGCGCACGACCTGACGCCGGCGACCGCCGACCGGTTGCGGCGGGCGTTCGGCACCGAGGCCGCGATCGGGGTGATCGTGATCGGGATGAGCGGGTGGCTGATGGCCTTCACGCCGGCCAAGGCGCCGGATCGGGATCAGATCGACTACGCCGTCGAGGAGACGTTCGTCGACCCGACGAGCCAGCTCGACCTCACCGTGTCGCTGGCGCCGGGGCGAGTCGGCGGCAACCGGCTGCGAGTCGAGGTTCGGGCGCCGGAGTCCGGGGTCACCGGGCTGACGGTCGACTTCGTCCCGCCGGCCGACTCCGGGCAGGGCACGATCTCCCAGCCGATCCCGCTGTCGGGCCGCGGCGTCGCCGTGTCGGCCGCCGACTACCTGCCGCTCCCGGTGCCCGGGGCGTGGAAGATGGTCGTCAGCGGGACGACGCCGACCGGGGCGCTGTCAGCGGCCAGCGCCGACTTCGAGGTCTTGACCGCCGGCGGCGAGCTGTCGACGCCGGGCATCGAACCGACCCCGAGCGCCCCAACCGTCCCCGCCCCCACGACGGTCGCGACGACATCCAGCGGCTGATCCGTTGGAGTGTTTCCGCCGATGGAGTGTTTGCCGGGGGTCCCCCATGCCGGAAACACTCCGACGGAGCAAACACTCCAACGGGACAGCGGTCAGAGCGGGG
>JBIOUO010000335.1:0-5485 GCA_044867195.1 Ilumatobacteraceae bacterium | reverse complement strand
CGTGCTCGAACCGGACCACGGCGCCCGAGGGCGGGTCGGCCTCAAGGACCGCGGTCAGCGCGGCTGCGGCAGCATGCTCGTCGCACGTCGGCGGCAGGCGGACGCTCAGGCTCAACGTCGTCGAGGGCCGCAGCACGTTGCCGGCTCGAGTCGGCGGCGGGAACCCATCGGCGCCGATGTAGCTGACCGCCGGCCGCCACGTCCGGGCCAGCAGCTGCTCGGCCGCCGGGCCGACCATCGGCTGCGTCGAGCCGGCGAACGCCAGCTCGTCGGCCGGCGGCCGGTCGAGCACCGCTGCCGTGTCGGTGGCCGCCTGCACGACGTCGCGCGGGACCTCGACGTGCAGCTTCGGCACCAGGACCTCGCCGGTGCGGGGGTCCTCGACCCGATCGAGCAGCTGGCGGATGATACGGAAGCTCGACGGCACGATCCCGCTGGCGATACCGGAGTGGACGCCGGCGCGCAGGACCTCGACGGTGAGGTCGCCGTGGACCAGCCCGCGCAGCGACGTCGTGACCCACAGCCGGCCATCGTCGAGGCAGCCGGAGTCGAGGCAGACGACCAGCTCCGGAGAGCCGATTCGGCCGGCGAGCGCCTCGACGTGGGCCGGGAGGTCGGGGCTCCCGCTCTCCTCACCGGCCTCGATCAACACGACGAGGCGGCCATGGGCGATGCCTTCACGCTCGGCGCACTCGATCGCCACCAGCGCGGCGAACGCGGCGTAGCCGTCGTCGGCGCCGCCACGGCCGTACAGCCGGTCACCCTCGAGGACGGGAATCCAGGGGCCCAGGCCGTCGCGCCACCCGGTCATCTCGGGCTGCTTGTCCAGGTGGCCATAGAGCAGAACCGTGCGCCCGTCCAGCGCCGGATCGGACGCTGGGATCTCGCAGATGACGACCGGCGTCCGTCCGGGCAGGCGGTGGACCTCGACTGTCAGCCCGGCGATCGGACGTGCCGCGCACCAGCCGCGCACGAGGTCGACCGCCCGGTCCATGTGGCCGTTGGCCTCCCATGCCGCGTCGAATGCCGGCGAGACGTTGGGGATCGTGATGTATTCCGTGAGCGCCGGCAGGACGTCGTCGCGCCAGCGGTCCTCGATGCGGCTGGCGAGCGCGGTCACGGTCGTTCAGCGAGCGCGCCGCTGGCGCGGGCCAGCGCCCGCTCGGCCTCCTCGACGATCTGCACGACCAGCTCGCCGGCCGGCACGAGCGAGTCGATGGCGCCAACCCCCTGCCCGCACGGCATGAACTCGCGGCGCGTGTCGTCGACGTCGGCGCCGGGCCCACGGCCGAGGTGGCTGACTCCAGCGCGCGCCGCCACGACAGCCTGAGCCGGGAACGGCTGCAGCTCGTCGGGGTGCTCCTCGAAGTGCTGGGTCCAATCGGTGCGCACGACGCGGCACGTCTTGCCGGTGTAGGCGCGGGTGATGACCGTGCCGTCCTCGGGCGTGGCGAGCAGCGTCTCCTTGTAACCGGCGAACGCGCGCGCTTCGGGCGTGGCGATGAAGCGTGTCCCGACCCACACGCCGTCGGCGCCGAGCGTGAGCGCGGCGGCGAGCCCGCGACCGTCGAACACGCCGCCGGCGGCGACGACCGGCACCCGGTCGCCGACGGCGTCGACGACCTGCGGGACGAGAGCCAGCGTGGCCACGGTGCCGGTGTGCCCGCCGGCCTCGGTGCCCTGGGCGACGACGAGGTCGCACCCGCTGGCCACGGCGTTGACGGCGTGGCGGACCTTGCCGCACATCGAGCCGACGAGCACGCCGGCGCGGTGCAGCGTGTCGATCGCGTCGCGAGGCACGCCGAGCCCGGCGACGAAGATCCGCGCTCCGCCGGCGATCACGGCGTCGACGCCCGCTTCGATCTGCCCCGGCAGCGCGGCCAGGAGGTCGACGCCGAACGGCTTGGCGGTCAGTGTCCGCACGGCGGCGATCTCAGCCTCCAGCTCGTCGTGGGACATCGTCGCCGCGCCCAGCGTGCCGATGCCGCCGGCCTCGCTCACCGCCGCCGCCAGCTGGTGGTAGGCCACACCGCCCATTCCGGCGAGCATGACGGGATGCTCGATGTCGAGCAGGTCGGTCAAGCGCGTGCGCATGGAGACGACGGTAGCGGTGGGGTCTCGGCGCTCCCGATCTGGGCGCGATCTCCGCCAACTCCCGATCTGGGTGCCCTGGCCGCCAACTGCTGGCAGCGTCGGCACCCAGATCGTCGTGTCGGGCTCGGTACCGTCGGCTCGATGCGGATCTCGCACAAGGTCGTTTACGGGGTGCGGGTGACAACGACGCTGGCGATGCTCGGCGACGAGCAGCCAGGCAAGCCGGTCAGCCGGTCGGTGCTGGCGGCGAGGGACGACCTCCCGCCGGGATTCCTCGACGACATCCTGCGGGCGCTGCGCAACGGGCGCCTGCTACGCAGCCAGCGCGGCGGTGAGGGAGGGTGGCTGCTCGCCCGCCCGGCGGCCACGATCACCGTCGCCGACGTCATCCGGGCGCTCGAGGGGCCACTCGCATCGGTGCGCGGCATCCGGCCCCACGAGCTGCCGGAGGCGGGGGAGCAGGAGCCGTTCGTGTCGCTGTGGGTGGCCGTGCGCGCCGCGCTGCGCTCGGTGCTGGAGGCCGTCACGATCGCCGACCTCGCCGCCGGTCGGCTCCCGCCGCCCGTCGCCGCGCTCGCCGCCGAGCCCGACGCATGGGATCCGCACAGCGACCGGAGATGACCATGAGCACCATTGTCGACCTCAGCCACCCGATCACCGACGGGATGGTGACGTATCCGGGGCTGCCCGGACCGGTCATCGGCGACCACCTCTCGCGGGCCGAGTCGCGGGCTCGGTACGCGCCGGGCTACGAGTTCCAGATCGGGCGGATCGAGATGGTGTCGAACACCGGCACCTACCTCGACACACCGTTCCACCGCTTCGCCGACGGCCACGATCTCGCTGGCCTCGATCTTGCCCGCGTGGTCGACGTGCCGGGCGTGCTGGTTGACGCGTCGGCGGGGCAGGAGGCCGGGGCGGCGCTGCTCGACGGTCTCGACCTGGGAGGGCGGGCGGTGCTGTTCCACACCGGCTGGGACCGCCACTGGGCTGGCGAGGAGTACGGCGACCCGGCCCACCCGTTCGTCTCGACGGATGCAGCCGAACGGCTCGCCGCCGCCGGCGCGGCGGTGGTCGGCATCGACTCGGTGAACATCGACGACACGCGCGATGGCCGGCGACCCGTGCACACCGTCCTGCTCGCCGCCGGCGTCCCGATCGTCGAGCATCTGACCGGCCTCGATCGGCTCACCGGGACGGCGTTCACGTTCACGGCTGTCCCGCCCGCCGTCGTCGGGATGGGTACGTTCCCGGTGCGCGCGTTCGCGGTCCTTGAGTCAGCGGGGTGACGGGCCGGCGGCGAACGCGCCGGGGCCGGCGAACGGCCGGCGGTGCCATCGCGACGGCGTGAGGGCCAGCGCGCGCGGCTCGTCCTCGAACATCCAGCGGGCAAACGTGCGGCGGCTCCAGTCGCCGGCATGGTCGAGCAGGGCGATCGCCCCGCGGGCACCGCGACGGTGGGCCAGCACCCGCCCGAGGCGCGCCGACATGCGATGGTCGGCGAGCAGGTGGTGGCGTGTGGCTGCGACGTACTGGCGACGCGCCGACTCGTCGTCGAGGGCACCCGCGGCGAGCATCGCCTCGGCGGCGAGTCGCCCGGTCAGCAGCGCCTGGCCGATGCCCTCGCCGGTGAGGACGTCGGTCGCCGCCGCGGCGTCGCCGGCGAACAGCACGCGCCCCGCCGCCAGCGTGGAGCGGTCGATGCGGGCGGGGATCGGCCACGCCGTGTGCCGGCCCTCCAGCGCGGCGCCCGACCCGAGCGCGCTGCGGATGTGCGGCCGCTCGATCAGCCCGGCCCAGATCGCGCCCGTCCGTTGGACCGAGTGGGTGCCGTCGCGCAGCACCCCGAAGCCGACGTTGGCCCGCCCGCCGGGCAGCGGGAACGACCACGCGTAGCCGGGCAGCAGGTCGGCGTCGAACCACACGAAGAGGTCGTCGCCCGCCGGTCCCTCGACGCCCGTGACGTACTGGCGGAACGCGTGCCACTCGCCGCGGTACCCCGGCGGCGTCAGGCCGAGCGCCTTGCGGACCGGGCTCCACATGCCGTCGGCGGCGACGACGTAGCGGGCGGCCACCGGCGCATGGTCGACGATGCCGAGCACGGCGTGGTCGCCACGGTCGTCGACCGTGCCGTCGAAGCCGTGACCCTGGACGATGGCGGCCCCGGCCTTCGCTGCGACGTCCACCAGCGCGGCGTCGAGCTGCAGGCGAGGCGCCACGGCGGCGTAGGTGCCCGGACCCGGCGGCAGCGGCAGCCGCACCTGGCGCCCCGACGGCGACCGCAGCACGGCGCCATCGACGACCATCCAGTCGGCGACAGCCGACGTGTCGAAGTCCAGCCGCTCCAGCTCGCGCAGGGCGAGGGTCGTCAGCCCGTCTCCGCAGCACTTGTCCCGCGGGAACACCGCCTTGTCCACCACGACCACCGAGCGCCCGGCGCGGGCGAGCGGGACGGCGGCGGCGACGCCGGCCGGCCCCGCCCCGACGACGACGACGTCCGCTGCCAACATCGCCCCCGAGGCTACGGCCGCGCCGCCATCCGAGTATCTGCGGCCGTCCGAGTACGTGGCGCGGGCCTGCCCCGCGCCGCGTACTCGGATGTGGAACGCCTGGGGCGGCTGCCTAGGGTTCGGCCCATGACGAAGCTGTGTGCAGGGCGGGTGGCGATCGTGACAGGGGCGGGGCGGGGGATCGGGCGCGAGCACGCCCTGTCGCTCGCCCGCCACGGGGCCAAGGTCGTCGTCAACGATCTCGGCGGAAACGTCGACGGCACCGGCGCCGATGTGTCGCCCGCCCAGCAGGTCGTCGACGAGATCGTCGCCGCCGGCGGCGAGGCGGTCGCCAACGGCGACAACGTCGCCAGCTGGGACGGCGCCCAGGCGATGGTCCGCCAGGCGATCGACACGTTCGGCGCGCTCCACGTGCTGGTCAACAACGCCGGGATCCTGCGCGACCGGGTGCTCGTCAACATGACCGAGGAGGAGTGGGACTCCGTCATCGACGTCCACCTCAAGGGCACGTTCGCCCCCAGCCGCCACGCCGCCGCCTACTGGCGCGAGCGGGCCAAGGCCGGCGAGCCGGTCAGCGGTCGGATCATCAACACCACGTCGGTGTCGGGCATCTACGGCAACCCCGGCCAGACCAACTACGGCGCGGCGAAGATGGGCATCGCCGCGTTCACCAACATCGCCGCCCTCGAGCTGCACCGCTACGGCGTGACCGTCAACGCCGTCGGCCCGGTGGCCCTGACCCGCATGACCGAGGGGTTGGGCAACGCGCCCGAGACGGACGAGGAGCGTGAGGCGCGGGCGCCGCACTGGATCGCGCCGATCGTGACCTGGCTGGCGTCGGAGGAGTCCGCCGACGTCACCGGGCGGGTGTTCGAGGCGTC
>JBIOUO010000334.1:0-9317 GCA_044867195.1 Ilumatobacteraceae bacterium | reverse complement strand
GAGCGGGTCGAGGGCATCGTGCTGTGCGCCACCAGCGCGACGTTCGTCGAGACGATGCGCGATCGCCTGCTCGCCGGCGTCGCGGCCGGCACCAGCGCGGTCGCTGGGACGATCCCGCTGGGCCGGCTGACGAGCGCCGCGCTCGGCAAGTGGACCGGTTGGCGCGGGCGCCGCGAGCCGAGTTGGTGGGGCTTCGACGAGGTTCGGCGCCACGACTGGACGCAGATCCTGGAGGCCGGGCGGGAAACGCTGCGGTTCGACTCCCGGCGGTGGGTCGGCGACATCGACGTGCCCGCAGCGATCGTCGTGACCGCCGACGACGCGGTGGTGCCCACCGAGCGCCAAGTGGCGCTCACCAGGCTGCTGCCCGACGCCACGCGCTGGCTCGTCCACGGCGGCCACGCCGTGTGCACGACGTCGCCCCATCGATTCGTGCCGTCGCTGGTGGCGGCGTGCCGCTCGGTGACCACGCTGAAGTCGTCGGCCGTCGCGCTGCGACCGCGGCCGCTGACCGCGGTCGCCGCCTGAACGCGCCACACGTCTCATATCACCCGACGCGACCGACCGTGGCCGCGAACTGGGCGGGAATCGTCTCGGAGTCCGGGACGATTCCCGCCCAGATGCGAATCCCGCCCAGCCCAAGTGCCAGCCGAATCTGGGCGCGATGGCTGCCACGTGTCGTCACGGAGCGCGCCCAGATCGGGTAGTTGGCGGCGACCCGTCCGCCCCGGAGGGCGACGGGCGCGATCGCTAGCTGCGCGCCCGCGGGCCGGCGGTCGTGAGCATGTCCCGGACCCGGTCGACCAGCGCGACGGCCGGGCCGAGCAGCAGGTTGCCGGTCGCGCTCTCCGGCGCGAAGCGGTGGGCATGTGTCGGCGCCACCGTCTCCGCCGTCACGAACCAGAAGTCCATGAGGCGCAGCTCGTGCGCCGCCCGGTGCTCGTCGAGCAACGGCAGGACCTCGGACTCCTCGGCTTCGGCGTGCGCCTCGACATCGGCGCGGAAGGCACGCAGCTGGTCGAGGAACTCGCGGGAGCCGGCATCCATGCTCTCCAGCTCAGCCAGCTGCTTCTTGGCCTGATCCTCTTCCTCCTTGCGCGCCCGGACGACGGCGCGGGCCTCGGAGCCGGCCAGCAGGAGCGCGGGGTACACCACCATCTCCTCCGCCGTCTCGTGGACGGCGAGCAGGCGCACGAGCGGTTGGAACGCTTCCGCTCGCTTGGCCGGTGACGCCGTCTCGACACCATCGAAGAGTCGGCGGATCGTGTCGTGCTGCCGGCGCACACGCGTGACGACGTCACGCCGCGTCGACGTGTTCGTGGTTGCCATCTCATCCTCCAGGGGGTTCGTGCCCGCGCCCGGCCAGCACTACCCACGCGGCACGTCGCCCGAACCGCCTGATTCCGCGTTGAGCGCGCTGATGGCGTCGAGCGCCGCCGCGGCACCGGCGGTGATCGCCTCAGGCAGCGAGTGGGGCAGAGCCGCGGAATCGACGAAGACCTCGGCGCTCAGCTCCCAGCGGCTCGTCCCGTCGGTCAGCACACCACGAAGACCTCGGCCTTCGGTCGCGCGGTCGACCACGGTCACGCCGTCGTAGACAGCGACGTTCACATCCGCGACGCAGTGCTGCTTGAGGACCTCCTCCAACACGAGCCCCGACAGCATCACCGGGTCGAGCCCGTCGAGGTACGGGCGCAGGACGTCGAGCAGCCCGTGACGCTCGAGGACGGCGACGGCGTCCGGTCCGAGCGTCACCGGCGTACGGTCGCTGACCGTCTCGTGACCGGCGAGCAGGCATGGCTGCCCGCATGCACCGGCGACCTTGGCGGTGACCAGCGCGGCCGGTCCGCGGCCGACGACGAGGAGGGCAACGTCGACGCGCATGATGGAGCCTCCGGGCTCGGATCAGAAGACGGCGATCGGGTTGACCGGGCTGCCGGTGACGCCCTGGAACCGGATCGGCGCCAGCGTGAACAGGAACTCCCAGCGGCCGAGCTGGTCGCACATGCCGGCAAGGTCCTCGAGCTGACAGTTGTCGATGAGCCACAGGCCCATCGCCACGATGCCGACCATGTGAATGGGCAGGTGCACAGTGCGATACCCCGACGGTGTCGGGTCCTGAGCGACATCGGATGCCAGCATCGCCACACCCCGCTCGTGGAACCATGGCAGGCAGGCGGCCTGGAAGCCCGAGCGCGGCTTGTTGGCGTTGTAGTCCCGTCCGGCGCCGCGCCGTGCGCCGCCTTCGCCGGTGCGCATGAGCACGACGTCGCCCTGCTCGACACGAATGCCGGCAGCGTCCGCGGCCGCCGCCAGATCCTCGGGGCGCACATGATCGTCCGCGGCGAGCACGTCGACGCCGCGCAGCCGAGCGATGTCCAGCAGCACACCGCGGGTGGTGACGCCGTTGGACACAGCCAGCACGTCATGGACGAGCGCACCTTGGCGGTCCGACACCATCGATGCCGGCACACCACCGTACATCTTGCCGTCCCAGAAGATGTGGGCCAGCGAATCGAGATGGGTGACGTCGAGGCCGTGGAACACCATCCCGATGAACTCCTGGGCGCCACCGGCCCGACCGTCCCCGAGCAGGTTGCGGCGTCCTTCATCGGCCAGCCCGAGCCCGGTCGACAGCATGTATCGCTGGTTCTCGACCGTCGCACCGGGCTGGCGTCCGGTGCGGATGTCCCAGCTGCACGACACCGACACTCCATCGCGCACCAGCCGGGCCGCCGCGACTCGCTTCTGCGGTGTGACGTGGTTGAGCGTGCCGAGCCGGTCGTCAGGTCCCCAGCGGTTCCAGTTCGACAGGCGCTCGAACCACGTCAACACCTCGTCCTCGGACGGCGCAATCGGCATGCCAACTCCTTTCGATCGACGGGCGAATGATGCACGACGAGGTCGTGTCCGACAGGAGTCGGCCGACGGTAGCGAGGGCGCGGGTTGGCATACGACTGGGACGCTGCTCGAAACACCGGCAGCGTCTCGTGCAGGCGGTTCGCGCGTGACGCCTCGTAGTCTGCGCGTGTGGCGAGGAAGGGCAGGCACCGCAAGGGCGGGCGGGTGACACCGAGGGGCACGCGTCCCGGGGGCTTTGGGCCGATGGGTCACGCAGATCCCGGCGGCTGGCCCGGGCGCGAACCCGATCTGATGCTCCAGGTCCGGCGCGCGCTCCGTGCCGATCACCCGCTCGGGCTCCTCGAGCTTGCCAGCTCGTTGCTCGCTGTCGTTGACCCGCGGACGGGCAACCCCTTCGATCGCGGCCGCTTGCGATCAGGGCCGTCGCGCGAGGAGCTGCTGCGCACGTTCCTCGAGATCGATCGCGTCGAGACGTCGGCCCTGCTGGCCGCTGTCGTCGGGCTCGGCGTCGACGAGGTCGAGCAGCGCCGCATCGGGAGAGTGCTCGACGGCCGTGGCGATGCTCTCCCGCCATGGCTGCTCGAGATGAGCGAGGCGAAGGCGTACCGGACGGTCGAGATGTCGCACATCCTCGGCGATGGAGACAACGTGATGGTCGGCGTCGCGTTTCCAACCGGTCAGGAGCTGGCTGCGGTCGTGTACATCGACCACAACCTCGGCACCGTCGCCAAGGACGCGTTCGTGGTCCCGGACTCCATCGCCGGCTTGCTCGACGTCATTCGGTCCAAGACCGACGACGCTGACACCTCGCTCGCCGACATCCCGCCCGACGATGCCAAGGCGCGCATCGTCGACGCCATCGCCACCGGGGCGATCACGATTCCGCCGTTCGAGACGGACACCTGGCCCAGCTGCCGTCCGCTCGTCGAGTGGATCGTCGGTCTCCTGCCTGACGGCGGGCATGGATACGAGCGTCCGGAGTGGGGCGATGACGACCGGCAGCGCCTGGTCGACCGCTTCTTCGCCTCATCCTTGGGGACCGGACTCGACGACCCGGATCACCGAGACCTGCTCAGCACGATCGTGTGGCTCGGGTGCGACTACGGACCCGGTGACCCGATGCGGTGGAGCACGGTTGCGGTCGAGCTCCTGCTGGTCGACAGGATGGCGAGGAAGGTCGTCGCCCCGCCGTCCTATCTGGCGAAGGCGCCCGACCTGCTGCGCGCGTTCATCCGGTTCTGTCACGACGAGCGCGGCATCAGCGCCACGCTCACGGACGAGGCGCTCGACGCCGTCGACCGGTGGGAGCCCGAGTACCAGGCCGCGATCCGGTCACCGCGCCTCCACGGTCCAGCCGCGCTGTTCGCTGCCGTCGATGCCCTCGACCCTGACGCGCAGTGGTCATCACTGGCTGCCGAGCTCGGCCTACCCGACTACGGAACCGCGGTCATCGAGCGGCTTCGGCATGCGGTGGGCGGCAAGGAGGCGCTCGACGCACTCGACGATGCACCGCTTCCCGATGAGCCGTTCGACTGGAGCGGCATTCCCGACGACGTCCACGACCGCGTCGCCGAGGCCCTCGAGCTCTGCGATCGCTGCTGCGACGAGCTGCTCGACGTGGAGTACCGCACGGCCACCCGCCGCGTGCTCGCGCGCATCGCCCGCAACGGCCCGGAGGTCTTCCGGCGCCGGGGCCGATCCGACACCGCAGCAGCCGCGATCTGCTGGTCCGTCGGCACCGTCAACGACCTCTTCTCGGCCAGCCGCGGACGCTTGAGCCAGAAGGCGCTACTCGCCCACTTCGGCGTGCAGGGCAGCATCTCGTCGCGGGCGCACACGCTCCTGGCCGCCGGCGGCTTCCCCCGCCCGATGGGTGGTCTCACCCTCGGCTCGGCTGACTACCTCGTCTCCCGGCGGCGACGCCGCATCATCGACACTCGCGCCCGTCACGCGCCGGGCTGACCCGGCTGACGTGCACCCACACGGTATGGGCGCATCATCTCGTTGTCCTCGTGCTCCACGATGTGGCAGTGCCATACGTATTGGCCTGGCGTGCCGAAGTGGATCCGCACCCTCGTGACCTCACCGGGGTAGGCGATCACGGTGTCTTTGACCCCCGTCTCCCACGGCTCCGGAGGTGTCGCCGTCGAGCCGGTCTCGACATGCACACGCTGGGTCGTCTCGTCGATCGTGATGACTTGCCGGTCGATCACTTCGAACGCCACCTCGTGGATGTGGATCGGGTGAGCGTCGGCGGTGGCGTTGTACAGCTCCCAGATCTCCGTGGCGCCCACCTGGGGATTCTCGGAGACCGGCTGGGCCCAGAGTCGCTTGGTCAACACGCCGCCCTCCCCGGACGGATCGCCGTCCACGGTTCCGAGCAGAGCTTCGGCGGGTCCGTCGAAGAACGCCGACATCTCCTCCAGCAGGGCCAGGCGCCGCGTCGCTGTGGGTGCCGGCAGCGGGGTGACGGCCGGTAGCTGCAGGAACTGGGGCGGGGTAGAGGTGTCGACGGTGGGGGCGGCGATCACCCGGAGCTCCATGATCTGGCCGGTCGTGTCCGGGTCGGCGAGGTCGAAGTCGTCGGGCGGCTCACCGCCCCCGAACGGTTCGTCAGGTCCGACATTGCGCAGCACATGCGGACCGATCGGCACGTTGGTGAAGTCGACGATCAGATCGGCGCGCTCGGCTGGAGCCATCAGCAGCCGGTTCCCGTTGGTCGCGGTGAGATCGACTGGGGCAGCGAGGAACCCGCCTTCGTTGCCGATCGCCCACACCTCGACGGCGGGCACCTCGTCGAAGTCGAGGATCAGGAACCGCGACTGGCATCCGTTGAGGACTCGGAACCGGTATCGGCGTTGCTCGACTTCAAGGTATGGCCATGTGTTCCCATTGACCATGATGGTGTTGCCGAAGAACTCGGGATTCCAGATCGGGGAGATGTCGGTATCGGGAATGTACGGGCCGAGAATCTCGTCGAAGAACGCCCGCGTATCGGGGTAGAACAGCGAGCCGTCGGTGTTGAACGAGCGGTCCTGGATGGCGAGCGGGATCTCCCGATAGTGCTTCCTGGTCTGGGAGCCGTCGTTCTCCCTCGGCGCCGGGCCGGGCAGTGACGCCGACCGCCCGGTCCGTGTGTCGAGCACGGCGGCGTCGCCGCTCGGCCCGCCGCGGATGATGAAGAAGCCCGCCGGCCCCGCATACACGTTGAGGCGGGTCATGCCGAGCGTGTGGTCGTGATACCAGGTGGTCGCCGCCCGCCCCTCGTTCGGGTACTGGAACGTGGCGAATCCGGGGCCCCACTCCACGCCGTGGTTCCGCCGCGCCTTGGCGGCGAAGAAGTCGTACCACGTGCCCTTCGTGGCGTAGCCCGCTGGGATGTCGTCGGCCTGGGGCAGGTACCACGCCTCGGCATAGCCGTCGCTCTCGTCGCCGACGCCGGCGGCGCCATGGGCGTGGGTGACGATCGGCACCGGGCCCGTGTAGCGGGCGGGGGTCTCGCTGAAGGTCGGTCGCATGTCGCGTCCGGACGCACCGCCAGGCGGGTTGGCCCAGTGCAGCGTCGGGTCGACAGCCAGCAGGTGGGGGAGATGGTTGCCGTCGGCGTCGACGAGGTCGTTGATCCACTTCACCCGGACCGGCCGCTTGGCCTGGGCCTCGATCGTCAGCGACGGGGCGTGGTGCACCAGCACACCGCGGCGGCTCTGGGCCGTGACCGGGCCGTATCCCCACACCGTCGTCGGCGGCAGGCCGTCCGGCAGGATCTGCTGAGCGAACTGGCGCATCGAGATCTCGTAGCAGTCGGCGCGCTTGCCTCCGGGCATGGTGATCGTCCCCGCCCTCGGCATCACCGGCGGGATCAGCACCTCGGTCTGGTACTTCGGCACCGCGTTCGGGTCGAGCGTGCCGCCCGGGATCTGTGCTGCGGCGATCGGGATCTCGAACAGCTGACCGCCGATCTGACCGACGAAGACCAACCCGGCACCGACGCCACCGCTAATGCGAAGGAAATCCCGCCGTGTGATCGCCCGCGTGCCCATAGCCCCTCCTCATCGCCCAGGCGCGCCCGAACCGGGCAATTCCGGCCGGGAAGGCCCGACACCGGGAGCATGGCACTCGTCACGGTCGCAGAACAGGGACGTTCTTCCCGACGCGCTGGGGCGCGCGTGTTCGCCAGTGGCTCGGCGGAACCCCACGTTGGCGCTTGAACGCCCGGCTGAACGCCTCTTCGGAGTCGTAGCCGACCCGCCGGGCAATGGTGAACACCGACAGGTCAGTCGTCGCCAGTAGATCGGTGGCGAGATGCATCCGCCAGGCCGTGAGGTAGCGGATCGGTGACCGGCCGAGCACCTGCCGGAAGCGATCGTCGAGCGCCGAGCGGGAGGCCGCGACACAGTCGGCCAGCGCGGAGACGGTCCAACGCCGATCAGGCCGCTGGTGCAGCAAGGCCAGCGCCGGCGCCAGGACCGGGTCGTGCAGCGCGGCGATCCAGCCGTGATCGATCGCTGGGGCAGTTGCCAGATGAGCGCGCAGCACCTCGACCAGGACGAGCTCGGGTAGCCGCGTGGCGATCACGCTCGACGCCAGGTTCGAAGGCGGCACGGCGCCGGCCATCGCGTAGTCGATGCTCGCCTTCACCCACTGGGCGGCGGGACCGCTGGGCAGGCGCACGACGAACACCGGCGGCAACGCCCGCATCGCCGGATCGAAGAGCGGGTCCGTCGAGTGCATGTAGCCGCAGACGATCTCCGTGCGCCGCCCGCCACCGCCGTGGCGCAGCACCGGCATCACCTCCCATGGCAACGGGTCGAGCAGGACCAGGATCGACACGCAGTCGGCGCTGCCTGCGCCGCCCATCACGTAGTGGTCGCCATACGGCAGGACGATTACGTCACCGGCGTCGGCCCAGTACTGCACGCCGTCGTCAACAGCGGCCCAACACGAGCCCGAGGCGACGATGTGGAACAGCGTCAAGCGGTCGGCGCCCGAGACGAGGGCGTCGGCCAGCGCCAGTGGCGACGACTCGAACTCGAACGGCTCGCTGAGCTCGGAACGGAAGAACAGGGCGCCATCCAACCGGAGTTGCTCGAGCGCCCACGCGACGGAATCGCTCACCGCCGTACCCCTGGTGTCGCGGCAAGCAACGCTGGTGTCGCGGTCACTGGTGCACCCTGACGAAGTGCGACGCGCTCGGCAGCCGATCGGTGCACCCGTGACCGAAGACCGTGTCCAATGGACCTCGCTCGAAGACTCGCTCGGTCATGGGCTTTCCCTCGTCCTTCCCGGATGATCGGGCTCGACCCTAGACACCTCACAAGGAGTTCGACCGATGACCCAGTTCCCCGCGCTGACCCACGTCGCGCTGACCGTTTGCGACCTCGACGTCAGCGTCGAGTGGTACGAGGCGCTGCTCGACGCCAAGCCGGTGATCGACGAGGACACCGACCCCGACATGCACCACACCGTGTACCTGCTGGACAACGGCACGCTGCTGGGGCTGCACCAGCACCAGCGCCCGGCCCCGATCGAGCGGTTCAGCGAGTTCCGCGTCGGCCTCGACCATGTCGCGTTCGGCTGCGCCGATCGCGAGGAGCTGGAGAAGTGGTCGCGCAAGCTCGACGAGCTCGGGATCGAGCACGGCGACATCAAGGACGCCGCATACGGCTCGGGGCTGTCGTTCCGCGATCCCGACGGCATCGCCCTCGAGTTCTTCGCCCCGCCGGCCGCCTGAGCCGGCCAACCCATCCGGCGCCGCGCCCGTTTCATCGTCGCGGGCGCGGCGCCGCTCCACGTCGGCTGCGGTGCCAGACTCGTGGCCGACGCGGAGCGGAATGGAATGGAGGAACCGATGGCCTTTCGTCCCTACCTGTACTTCGGCGGCAACTGCCGGGAGGCGTTCATCCGGTACCAGGAGATCTTCGGCGGCGAGTTGACGTTGCTGACGATGAAGGATGTCCCCGGCGAGGCGCCACCAGCGGATCAGGCCGACCTGATCATCCACGCTGCCCTGACGATCGGCGACGAGCTGCTGATGGCGTCCGACGACCCGATGTCGGAGAGCTTCGGCCCGGTGCAGGGGATGATGGTGAGCTACGACGCCGCCGACGCGGCAACCGCCACGCGCGTCTTCGACGCACTGAGCGACGGTGGCAACGTGACCCAGGCGCTCCAGCCGACCTTCTTCTCGGAGGCGTTCGGAATGTGTGTCGACCGCTTCGGCACGCCGTGGATGGTCGTCGGGCCACAGCCCCAACAGCCGTCCTGAGCGACGGTTGCCGCCGAGCCGGAGAAAGCTGCTGTCGGCGAGCGCGTCGGCTCGATCACGGTCGCGCCCACGGGTGCTCGCGCACGAACGTCGTGGCGATGTCGCGCCGGGAGACCGGCCCATACGTGCGGTTACCGGCGCGCACCCCGGCAGGTTCGACCGGTGAGCACGGCGTCGCCGGTGGCGTGAT
>JBIOUO010000333.1:0-47675 GCA_044867195.1 Ilumatobacteraceae bacterium | reverse complement strand
TCACCGGCGTGATCAAGGCCAACATCCCGGCGCGCATCGCGTTCGCCGTCTCCAGCCTCACCGATTCACGCGTCATCCTCGACCAGCCCGGCGCGGAGAAGCTGGTCGGCAAAGGCGACATGCTGCTGCTGCCGGGCAACTCGTCGGTCGCCCAGCGGATCCAGGGCTCGTTCGTCGCCGAGGAGGAGGTGCGCGCCGTCGTCGCGTTCTGGCGGCGCCAGGCACCGGACGTGTCCTACGTGAGTGGCGTGGACGCTGGCAACGGTGGCAATGGTTTCGACGGCATCGGCGGCGACGACGAGGACCACGTCACGTCGAGCGCCAACGCGTTCTCGGCGGGCAACGATGACGACGACGCGGCGATGGTGCGCCAGGCGATGGAGCTCGTCGTGCGCAGCCAGCTCGGCTCGACGTCCATGCTGCAGCGCAAGCTGAAGGTCGGCTTCGCCCGCGCCGGGCGGATCATGGACCTGCTCGAGCAGCGCGGCGTCGTCGGCCCGAGCGAGGGCTCCAAAGCGCGCGCCGTGCTGATGACCGTGGAGGAGCTCGAGCTGCTCCAGCAGGCCGAGCGGGACGACGAGGAGTGATGGCGGCGGGAGCGACACGGGCGCGCCGGTAGCGTGACCCGCCGTGTCCCAGGCCAGCCGGCACTTCTACGTCGAGACCCTGGGCTGCCCGAAGAATCAGGTCGACTCCGACAAGCTGATCGGCACGTTGCTCGCGGCGGGAATGGCACCGGTCGCCGAGCCCGACGACGCCGACCTCGTGGTCGTGAACACGTGCGCGTTCATCGAGTCCGCCCGCCAGGAGTCGATCGACACCGTGCTCGCCCTCGACGAGCGCCGCCGGCCTGGCGCCCGGCTGGTGGTCACCGGGTGCCTGGCCGAGCGCTACGGCGACGAGCTGGCCGCCGCGCTGCCGGAGGTCGACCAGGTGGCGGGGTTCGGGGTGCCCTTGTTTGATGCGGCCGCCGACGGCGCTGGAGCGCCCGGCGTGCCGAACCGGGTCTTCGATTCCGAACGACGCGACCCGGCCGCCGAAGGCGCTGGAGCGCCCGGCGTGCCGAACCGGGTCTTCGATTCCGAACGACGCGACCCGGCGCGCGCACCCCGTGGTCGGCTGATCCCGCTGCACGAGGAGCAGCTGCCGGCGCTCGACCTGCTCAACCTGCCCCGCCCGCCGTCCGCGGCGCCGTGGGCGTACGTCAAGATCGCCGAGGGCTGCGACCGCTCGTGCGGCTTCTGCGCCATCCCGTCGTTCCGCGGGCCGCAGCGCAGCCGCACGATGGCGTCGATCGTCGCCGAAGTCGACGACCTCGCGGCGCACGAGATCGTGCTCGTCGCCCAGGACCTCGCCTCGTACGGCAAGGACCGTCCCGCCGAGCTGGGCGCGGGGGCGATCGTCCCGCTGGTGCGAGCCGTCGCGGCGCGGGTGGCGCGCGTCCGCCTGCTGTACCTGTATCCGAGTGACCTCAGCGACGCGCTGATCGACGCCGTCTGCGACACCGGCGTGCCCTACTTCGATCTCTCGCTGCAGCACGTCAGCAAGCCGTTGCTGCGACGGATGCGCCGGTGGGGCGACGGCGAGCGGTTCCTGCGCCGGATCGTCGAGATCCGTGCCCGCGAGCCGGACGCCGCGTTCCGCAGCAACTTCATCGTCGGCTACCCCGGCGAGACCGAGCGCGACCACGACGCGCTGCTGCGATTCGTCGAGGACGCCGAGCTCGACTGGTGCGGATTCTTCGCCTTCAGTCGGGAGGAGGGCACGTACGCCGCCGACCTCGACGACCAGGTCGCGCCCGGCCTGGTGCTCGAACGGCTCGCCGAGCTGTCCGAGCTGCAGGACGCGATCACGGCACGCCGGCGCGACGAGCTGATCGGGCGACGGGTGGAGGTTCTCGTCGACTCGCCCGGCGTCGGCCGCACGCACCGCGAGGCCCCGGAGATCGACGGGGTGGTCCACGTGAGCCATGATCTCGACGTGGGTTCGCTGCGCGAGGTCGAGATCGTCGGCGCGCTCGGGCCCGACCTCGTCGCCACGGGCGCCGGCGAGGCCGCAGGGCGGCGGTAGTGGTCGACCCCAACGCACTCGTCACGTGGGCCAACGCGATCACCGTTGCTCGTCTCCTGCTGTCGCCGCTGATGTTCTGGGTGATCCCGGACCACGCCAACGGCAGCTGGGTGGCGTTCGGGCTGTGGTTCGCCTTGTGCATCAGCGACGCGTTCGACGGCTGGGTCGCCCGCCGCCACGGCACCACCCGCTCCGGTGCGTTTCTCGACCCACTGGCCGACAAGGTCCTCGTGCTCGGGGCGATGTTCATGCTCGTCGGCAACGGCGTGTTCTGGGTCGTCCCGGTGGTGATCATCGCGACGCGGGAGTTCGTCGTCAGCATGTATCGCACGGTCATCGGCTCGCGTGGCCTGAGCCTGCCGGCGAGCCGGATGGCCAAGCGCAAGACGCTCGCCCAGCAGTTCGCCGTCGCCTTCGCCCTCCTCCCCGTCACCGCCACCGGCGCCACCTGGCTGGCCAACACGTGCCTGTGGATCGCCGTCGTGCTGGCGGTCGTCAGCGGCTGCGCCTATCTGCGCGGGGATGCCATCCGTCCCGAGGCCGTGCATGCGGTGTGACGTGCTGGCCGTCGGCACGGAGCTGCTCCTCGGCCAGATCGTCGACACCAACTCGGCGTGGATCGGCGATCGGCTCGCCCTCCACGGCGTCGACTCGCTGCTCCAGATCAAGGTCGGCGACAACGTCGGGCGCATCGAGGCGGCGCTGCGACTGCTGCTCGAAGCCGCCGACGCGGTGATCGTGTCGGGCGGCCTCGGGCCGACCCACGACGACGTCACGCGCGAGGCGATCGCCGCAGTGATGGGCGTGCCGCTCGTCCACGACGAGACGGTGGCCGAGGTCATCGGCGAGCTGTTCGCCAGGCGTGGACGGCGGATGCCGGACAACAACCTGCGCCAGGCGCTGGTGCCGGTCGGGGCGACAGTGATCCCCCAGACCCGCGGCACCGCGCCCGGCCTGATCTGCCCGGTCGGGGACCAGGTCGTGTACGCGTTGCCCGGCGTCCCGCACGAGCTGCGCGAGATGCTCGAGCGGGCCGTACTGCCGGACCTTGCCACCCGCAGCCGCGAGCCCGGCGTCATCGCCAGCCGCGTCCTGCGCACCTGGGGCGAGAGCGAGAGCGGGCTCAACGAGCGCCTCGACGAGGTGATCGCCCGCCTCGACGAGGAAGGCGACCCGACGATCGCCTTCCTCGCTCGCGGGTGGGAGGGTCTCGAGGTCCGCCTGACCACCCGCCAGGCTGACGAGCCCGCAGCGCGGGTCGTGCTCGACCGGTGGGAGAAGGAGCTCCGCGATCTCCTCGGGCCGCTCGTGTTCGGTGTCGACGACCAGTCGATGGAGGTCGTCGTGCTCGATCAGCTCCGCGAGCAAGGCCTCACGCTTGCTGTGGCCGAGTCGCTGACGGGAGGGTTGGTGACGGGCCGCCTGACGGCCGTGCCCGGCGCCAGCGACGTGCTGCGCGGCGGGATCGTGTCCTACGCCAGCGACGTCAAGTTCGAGCTGCTCGAGGTGTCATCTGGCCCTGTCGTCAACGAGCCGG
The DNA here is from genome assembly GCA_044867195.1 of Ilumatobacteraceae bacterium. Taxonomy (GTDB): domain Bacteria; phylum Actinomycetota; class Acidimicrobiia; order Acidimicrobiales; family Ilumatobacteraceae; genus JALZMG01. The sequence goes on along the minus strand of JBIOUO010000333.1, from coordinate 44,068 downwards.
CGGCGATCGAGATGGCCGAGGGCGTCCAGCGCCTGCTCGGCGCCGACATCGGCCTCAGCCTCACCGGCGTGGCCGGACCAGCCGAGCAGGAGGGCGTTCCCGTCGGCACCGTCTGCCTCGCCGCCGCCCTGCCGACCGGCTCCCACGCGGTGACGGTGCGCCTGGGGTCCGAGCGCGAGCAGATCCGCCAGTTCGCGGTGATCAACGCCCTCGACCTCCTCCGCCGCCGCCTCCAGCTGGTGACGGCCACGTGATGCGCGTCAGTGCTGCGGCGCCGGCGCGTTGAGGCGACCATTCGGCGGTGGACCTGACCGAAAGCTACGAGTCCGCGTTCCCGCACGACGTGCTCGCCCGTTTTCACTGGGCGGAGGTCCGCAACGCCGCCGCGGTCATCGCCCACACCAACCCGCACGAGTTCAATGACCTGATTGACGTGCTCCAGCAGTTCAGAGTCGATCCGGCGCTCGACATCGAGTCCGGCGGCGGAAACGAGTCTGAGACGGCGGCGAGGCTGAATCGCGTCTTCCGCGACCGCGGCTGGCGCGAGGGCGACTACAAGGTCACGCTGTCGGCGGCGCTGAAGGTGCTGCCGTGGGCTGCGGCGGGCGAGACGGCACCCACCGTGACAAACAGCGACTCGGGCTCGACCTCGTACCTCATCGACAACTTGAAGCGCCGGGTGGCGCTCGACGTCGAGTGGCACGCCAAGGACGGCAACCTCGACCGGGATCTCGCCGCCTACCGAGCCCTGTACGACTCCGCCATCATTGACGGCGCCGTCATGATCACCATGTACCGCGCCGAGATGCGCCGCTGGGCGATCGAACTCTTGGGGCCGGAGTCCAAGAAGTTCGGCACGTCCACGACGACCAACTTGGAGAAGGTTCGGCCGCGGTTGGAGCGTGGTGACGGGGGTGGCTGCCCGATCCTGATCGTGGCGATCGGTCGCCAGACGGTCTGAGCTAACCGCCGTAGGTCGGGTACTGTCGCCCTCGGGGCAGGACATGTTCGGCGGCCTCGTGGCCCCACACCTCCCAGCCCGGCTGCGGATACCGAGCGAACAACTCCACTCGTGGTCCCGGTGAGCAGGCTTCGATGATCGGGTACAGCTCGTCCGGCTTGCGGCTGTGCTCGCGCTTGCGGGTCTCGACCAGGTTGACCTGGCGGCGGCCGGGCGCTGCGGTGCGGAGCCTGCCTCGCACCCCGAACAACACAGGTTCAGTCACGTTGCGGAAGTAGAAGCCGACCCCCCGCCCATCAGGGCCTCCGTCCTTGCGGCGCTTCGCCCAGACGAGCATCGCCTTGTACGTGAAGCCCCAGCCCTCGAGCACTTGCAGGCCCTCGGCGATGAGGGCGTTGGGCACCCAGAGGTAGCAGTGCGACTGCGCTGCCATGATGTCAGCGACGGGCAGGGCGGCGATCTCCTTGGCGTCGAGAGTGTCATAGCGGGATAGCCGCTTGTGTTCGGGAGCGACCTTGCCGGTGCGGTTGATGAACCTCCACGGCGGATCAGCGAGCACCGTTCCGAACGGTCCGCGGGGCAGGTCGTCCGGGAGGATCACTTGATCAATCATGCTCGGTTGCTCCTCTCGGGTCGCGAATGGTCGTGCGCGGCGATCCTCGAGCAGGGCTGTCACGAACTCACCACCATCGGGCAGGGGGATCCGTGTGTCCGCGCGCGTACGCGGGGGATTCGACCTGGAGCATCCGCCTCGCCGCGCTCCCGACAGGATTCGAACCTGCGCACTGCGGATTAGAAGGCCGCTGCTCTGTCCAGACTGAGCTACGGGAGCCGACCGAGCAGTGTACGAGGCTGTGTTGGCGGCCCGTGGGGCAGGTCCGAAACCGCTGGTTCGGCCGTATCCTGGAACGTTGCCGTCGGCGGCCGCGCCGGCCGTTCCTCCGTTCCGGAAGAGGTCGTGGGTGAATTTCAAGAAGGGCGAGACGATCATCTACCCCCAGCACGGCGCGTGCATCGTGATGGGGACGAAGAAGATGGAGGCGTTCGGCGAGAAGCGCGAGTACCTCATCTTGCAGACCGTGATCAACGAGATGACGTTGAAGGTCCCTGTCGACATGGCCGAGGAGGTCGGCGTGCGCCCGCCGGTGTCGGCTGACGAGCTGGAGGACCTCGTCGCGGTGCTCTCGAAGCCCGATCCTCGCGTCCCGTCGAACTGGAGCCGGCGGTTCAAGAACCACCAGGAGAAGCTGAAGTCGGGCGACGTGTACCAGGTCGCCGAAGTCGTCCGCAACCTCGCCGCGCGCAACCGTGACGCCTCGTTGTCGGCAGCCGAGCGCACGATGTACGAGCGGGCACGGGTCAACCTCGTCAGCGAGATCTCGCCGGCCCTCAAGGTCTCGGCCGAGGACGCCGAGGCATACCTCGACGAGGCGCTCGCCAAGGGCGTGCTCAAGCCGGCCAAGGAGCCGGTCAAGAAGAAGTAGCGGTCCCTCAGCGGGCGGACCGAAGCGTCGTGTACGACGGCGGCGTCGGCGCGCGCCATGATGGGCGCACTGCCGCCTGAAACGGAGGGGCCGTGATGTCGACGCAGCAGGAGCGCCAAGAGCGCCACCACGACGGGGAGCCGACGGAGGGTCGGTCGCCGCGCGAGCAACGGTTCGAGCGCAAGATGAGCGACGCCGAGGCGTTGATGTGGAACGTCGAGAAGGATCCGTGGCTCAACCCGAGCGGAGCGAGCATCTCGGTGGTCGATCGTCCGATCGTGTTCGAGCGGATCAGAGCGCGCATCGCCTTCGGGGCGGCGATGGTGCCCCGCCTTCGCGAACGGGTAGTGCCCGGTCTCGGCCGCCTGTCGCCGCCCGAGTGGGCGCCAGACCCGGAGTTCGACCTCGACTACCACGTCCGCCATGTCGCTCTGCCGGCGCCTGGCTCCGAACGCCAGCTGCTCGACCTTGCGGCCCAGCTCTATCAGGATCCCTACGACCGGTCACGTCCGTTGTGGTACTTCGTGCTGATCGACGGCCTCGAAGGCGGCCGGAGTGCGCTGTTCTCGAAGATGCACCATTCGCTGGCCGACGGGATCGCTGGGCTGCGACTGAGCGAGATGTATGTCGATCTGCGCCGGGACCAGCCAGACCCGCCAGCAGTCGATCTCGCCGCCGTGATCGCCGAGACGCCCCCTGACGTGCCGGCGAAGGAGGCCGACACGATCGTCACCGCCGCTGTCCGCTCGCTGGGTCACGCCTGGCGGCGCCAACTCGGCATCGCCCGCCGAACCGCGGGCGAGATGGCGATGTGGGGAGCGGATCCCCGGCGCCCCGTTGATCTCGGCCAGCGGGTCGTGCAGCAGGTGCAGCGGATGCGCACGCAGGCCACCGGGCGCGAGCCCGGCGCGATCCGGGGCGGGTCGCCGCTGTGGACACAACGGTCGCGCCACCGCCACTTCGAGGCGCTGCGCGTGCCCCTCGCCGCGGCGCAGGCGACGGCGAAGGCACTCGAGGGCACCGTCAACACGTTCTTCGTGACCGGCGCCGTGCTCGGCGCGCTCGCCTACCACGACAAGCGTGACGCGCCCGTGGAGATGCTGAACATCAGCTTCGTCGTCAGCACCCGACAGGACAACGCGATCGGCGGCAACGCGTTCACCCCGTCTCGGCTGCAGGCGTCCGGTGCGCCGATGCCGCCCGACGAGCGGTTCCGGCAGCTGCACCAGGCGATGACGGCCAAGCGGGCCGAGGTATCGGGCGCCGGGCTGATGTCGTCGCTCGCCGGCGTGGCCAACCTGCTGCCGACGTCGGTGGTCACCCGTGTCGGGCGCTCCCAGAGCGCGCGGATGGACTTCGCCACCAGCAACCTGCGCGGCGCCCCGCGGCCGCTGTACATGTGCGGCGCCAAGGTGCTCCAGAACTACCCGATGGGACCGGTGGCCGGGACCGCCTTCAACGTCACGACAGTCTCCTACAACGGCAGCCTCGACGTCGGGCTGGCCATCGATCCACGGGCCGTCGAGGACCCGGACGATCTGCGCCGATGCATGGAGGAGGGCTACGCCCATCTGATCGCGGCAGGCATCGCCGACGGCGGCTGACCCGCCCGCCCGCCGCGCCCACTGGCGGCGACTCCAGCGGTCGCCCGATCCACATGGGCCGGCGGGCGTTGTCGTTTCCCCCTCGGTGTCGCCGTCGCTGCCCGTCACCTGGCGAACGACGACGTCGAGAGTGGGGCAGCTGACGTTAGCCGCCTGGGTGACCCGCCCGGCTCGCCCAGGACGACGTCATGCGTCGAGCTGCCGTGGTAGATGTAAACACACGTGTATACATACGTCAATGGGGACGCCGTCCCGCCTCTCGCGTGAGCAGCGCCGGGCCCAGTTGCTCGACGTGGCCGCCGCGGCGTTCCGCGCCGGCGGCTACGAGCAGACCTCCGTCGACCAGATCGCCCAGACCGCAGGCGTCAGCCGGCTGATCGTCTATCGCCTCTTCGAATCCAAGGAAGAGCTCTATCGCCAGGTCGTACGCGACGTGCTCGTCGACCTCAGCGGGCGGTTCGTCGGGTTGTCGTTCGAGGAGATCGCCGACCGGGGCTCGGCAAGCCTGATCCTGCCCGTGGCCCGCGCCCATCCCGACGCCTTCCGGCTGCTATGGCGCGACGCCTGGCACCAGCCACCGTTCGAGGAGATCGCCGAGGAGCTCCGCTCGTACGTCACCATTTCCGCCCGCGCGATCCTCAGCCAATACCTCAGCGACGAGGCGATGCTGCAGTGGGCATCGCTGACCGTAGGCGCCCATCTCATCGAGGGCATCTGCAACTGGCTCGACGTCGGCGACCCCCAGCGCGACGAGGCGATGGCGATGACGATGACCGCCGGCGTGCGGGCGCTCGCCACGGCGTGGGTGCGGTCAGCGAGCCGCTGAGGCCAGCGCATCGACCACCCGGTCGACCTCACCGTCGCCGATCACGAGCGGGGGACAGAACGTCAACGTGTCGGACCCGATGGCGCGCGTGATCACGCCGCCGCGCATCATGCGGTCACGGATCTCGACCGCGTTCTGCTCCGGTCGCAGGCCGGCCGCCCACACCGCGCCGTCACCCCGGGCCTGGTCGATGAGCCCGTCGGCCGCGAGCGCCTCCAGCCCGCCGCCCAACCGAGCACCGACCTCGGTGGCTCGCTCGACCAAACCCTCGCCCTCGATGATCGCCAGGTTGGCCAGCCCCGCCGCGCACGCCGCCGGGTGCCCGGAGTAGGTGTAGCCGTGACGCAGCAGGAAGCCGTCATCGGCCTCGAGCGGCCGGCGCACGGCGGTGCCGACGATCACCCCGCCGAGCGGCTGGTAGCCCGACGTAACCGCCTTGGCGAACGTCGTGAGGTCGGGCACGACGCCGTAGCGGTCGGCTGCGAACCAATGTCCGAGGCGTCCGAAGCCGGTGATCACCTCGTCGAAGATCAGCAGTGCCCCGTGATGGTCGCACAGCCGCCGCAGCTCGGGGAGGTAGTGGTCGGCAGGCGGGAACACGCCGCCGGCGCCCTGCACGGGTTCGGTGATCACGGCGGCGACCTCGCCGCCGCGCTCGGCCATCAGCCGGGCCAGCGCCTCGATGTCGTCGCTCGGCACTTGCTCGATGTCGGGCACGAGCGGCCCCCACCCGTGCCGGTTCGGGGCGATGCCCTGGGCACTCGTGCCGCCGTAGTTGGTCCCGTGGTACCCGCGCTGACGGCTGATGACGAGTGTCCGCTCGGGGTGTCCGGCCAGCGTGTGGGCGAGGCGGGCGAGCTTGAGCGCGGTGTCGACGGCCTCGGACCCCGAGCAGCAGAAGAACACGCGCGCATCGGGGATCGGCGTCAACTCGACGATGCGCGCCGCCAGCTCGTCGGCCGGTCGGTTGGTGAACCGCTCGAAGCACGAGTAGGCGGCGATCGTGCGCAGTTGCTCGGCGACGGCGTCGGCGATCTCACCGCGGCCGTGGCCGGCGTTGCAGTACCACAGGCTGGCCATCGCGTCGACGTACTCATTGCCGTCGGTGTCCCACACTCGGGCTCCTTCACCGCGGGCGATGACCGTGAACGTCGGTCGTGCCGGCGCGGCGAACGGGTGGAGGAACGCGGGAAGGGACGCCATCGTCCGACGGTACGCGACTGGCGGCGACGCGTCTGCCACTGTGAGCGCCGTGGACGACGACGAGCAGCGCCTGCCGCATGGAGCGTCGTTCACGGTGCTGACGTGGAACGTGCAGGGGTCCGACGACCTCGACGTGGCCGCGGTGGCCGGCATCGTGCGCTCTGCCGCCCCGGACGTGATCGCGCTGCAGGAGATCCAGCGCCGCCAGGCCCGCCACGTCGCGGCCGAGTTGTCGTCGCCGACCGTCGTGTGGGCATGGAAGCACTGGCCCGTCCTGCATCGCGCGGAGGGACTTGCCGTGCTGACCGCGCACCGGATCACGGCCATCGGGTTGTTCTCCATCCGCCGCCGGCCGTTCTGGGATCATCGGCGGCGGATCGGGATGGACGTCACCGTCGACGCGAGGCGCGCTGTCGGGCGGATGATGAATGTCCACTTGTCGGCCCACGGCGCGACCGCGGCGCGTGCTGGAGAGGCGCGCCTGCTCGTGGCCCGCGCGGCGACCGCGGTGCCGGCGCCGCTCGTCGTCGGCGATCTCAACGACTGCCCGCGGGCCGGGGCCCACGCCGAGTTGATCGGCGCCGGGTGGATCGACGCCTGGCACCACCTGCACGGCGACGCCGATGGCTCGACGAACTGGACGCGCGGTGACCGCCGGGGCCGGCCGCCGACGCAACGGCTGGACTACGTCCTCGCTCCTTCGGGCACGGTGATCGAGCGCGCCGAGGTCATCAGCGAGTCGCCGGTTGTCGCCGACATGGGCCGGCTGTCCGACCACCTGCCGCTCGTCGGCACGGTCCGCCTGCCCGAGATCGGGATGGTCGAGACATGAACGCCGAGGAGCGGGGGCCGGCCGAGGGGCGGACGATCGAGACCGTGCGCAAGTTGCTGGCGATGGCAGAGTCCACGGGAAATGAGCACGAGGCCGACGCATTCGCGGCCAAGGCGGCGGCGTTGATCGCGGCCCACCGCATCGACCCGGTCCGGCTCGCCGACGCTGGCGGGGACGTGCTGGCGGTGCGCAACGTGGCCATCGGGCGCGGGGCGTACGTGCGCGCCCGCCTCGCCCTGCTCGACAACGTCGCCGGCGCCCACGACTGCGAGCTGGTCTGGCGCTCCGGTCCGGCCGGGGCGACCGCCGTGCTCGCCGGGTTCACGTCCGACCTCGAGGCGACTGTGGTGCTCTACCACTCGTTGCACGCCCAGGCCGCCAGCCGGATGGCAGCGGTGCGGCGGTCGACTCCGGCGGCGACGCAGCGCTGGCGGCGGGCGTTCCTGTTCGGGTACGCGGCGCGCATCGGTGACCTCCTCGCCGAGACCCGCCGCCGCGTCGAGCGTGACGCCGCGGCGACGGCTGGCCGGGCGCTGCCCGAGCTGCCGGACCGCGCCGGCCGGGTGCGCGAGTTCGCCGCGGGCGCGTTCGGGCGCGTCGTCGCCGCATCTGCGCCGGCCCCCGCGGCCGCCACCGGGTGGCACCACGGTCAGCAGGCGGCCGCTGCTGCCGACATCGGCCGCGGCAGGTTGTGCGGCCACCGCCAGCTCGGCCCGGGTGCGTCGTGACCGATGACGGGCGGGCGGCGACGTACGCGGCGGAGGAAGCGGCGTTCGGCGGCACAGACCTCGACCGCCCGCTCCCAATCGCCGAGCTGGCCGAGCTCGTCGCCACGATCACGGCAGGGGAGTGGTGGACGGCGTGCGGCGGACCGATGGTCACGGTCGCCGCGGCTCGGGCCGACGCCGGCTCGTCCTCGGCCATCGCTACGTCGGCCGCAGGGGTTGCTGTGCGCATCGCCTGCCGGCAGCGCACGCTGGCGACGGTCGTCCACGAGCTGGCCCACGCGCTCGCTGGCGTGCCGCACGGCCACGACCCGACGTTCCGAGCTGCCGAGCTCGACGTCGTCGCACTCGTCGCCGGCGCGCCCGCGGCCGACGACCTGCGCGCCACGCTCGTCGCCTACGGGGTCCCGGCCGGCGAGCGGGGCTGGCGTGCGCCGTTCCGCCTCACCGGTCCGGGCTTCGCCGTCGTGCCCTGACGGCGGCCAGTCCCCGGACGTGGTCGCCGCTCGCCGGGGCAGGGGTATGGTGTGCCCCATGACGACGGAGGACGCCCGGCTCGACCTCTCGCTCGACGGCGACGGTGCACTCGTCCTGCACGGTGAGGTCGACAGCTACACGGCGCCTGAGTTGGCGGAGCGGCTGGCCGCAGATCCGCCGGTCGAGGTCGTCGATGTCGCCGGCGTGACGTTCATCGACTCGTCGGGGTTGCGGGCGATCGTCGAAGCCCACCGGGCCCGCGCCGAGGTGGGGTCGCGGCTCGTGCTGCGGGCTCCCAGTGCGGCAGTGCAGCGGCTGCTGGAGATCAGCGGCCTCGCCGGTCATCTCGACGTCGTCTGACCCCTCCCATCCGAGTATCCGGCGTCAGCCGAGTAGCCGGCGCGGGCCAGACCCTCTCCCCGTACTCGGACGGGTGCTCACGGATGCCCGGTGGACGATGCCCGCTCAGCCTTCAGACCCTCGCCACCACTTCGTGGTCGGCCCCGTGGTCCGTCGCGTCTCGCTCGGCGAGCGGGTCGTCGTCGGTGGCGACGTGGCCGTCCAGGGCCACCGCGTAGCCAAGGCGCGGGTCGCGCTGGACTCGTTGGACGTCGAGCATGATCGCTCGCCGGTCGGCGTCCGTCGGGGGATCGCCCGCGACCAGCCGGCGCGGGCTGAGCCCGTCGGCGACGACACCGTTAAGCTCGGCTGCCAGCATCACGATGCGGCTGACGAGGTGGAACCAGCTGAGCAGGGCGATGACGATGGCGAACGTGCCGTAGGTGTCGCTGGCACCGGCGATGAACCGGCGGACCACGTAGCTCCCGATCTGCTGCAGGACGACCAGCCCGATGGCGCCGGCGACGACACCCGGAAGCAGCTCCCGCAGTGGTCGCCGCCGGGCGGGCAGGACGGTGAACATCACCACCAGCAGGGCGGCGTTGACGACGAACGTGGCCAGCAGGCCGAGTCCCCCGGCGATCCATCCGGCGTCGAACAGCGTGGAGACGTTGGCGAGCAGCGTCGACAGCACGAGGGTCACTGCGAACAGGGCGAGGAATGCCAGGCCGCGGAGGCGTTTGACGGCCATGTTGCCACGGGCGTGGATCGGCACGTCGCCGAGCACGTCGAGCCCGTGCTGCAGCGCGTCGACCGCCCCGAGGCCGGCCCAGATCGCAGTTGCCAGGCCGAACACGAGCACCCACCCGCTGCCCGGCAGCGCCTCCTGATCCGCCGCCAGCTGCGACCCGATGACGGGGATCTGCCCGACCGCGCCGTCGAGCAGCTCTTGACGCAACTGATCGTTGTTGGAGACGACGAGATCGAGGACCGTGACCAGGGCCAGCAGCAGCGGGAAGACGCTGAAGAACGAGTAGTACGACACGGTTGCCGCCACGCGGCTGCCATCGTGCTCACCGAAGCGCTTGTTCACCGCGTATGGCACCCCGAGGGCCCGATGCCGCTGCTGGTACCGGTCGATCGCCCGCAGCCGGCGTGTGAGCCGATTGTCCCCGCTAGCGGCGCGGCCAGTCATGGGACCTGGTGTACCACCCTGCCGCCACGCTGAACCGTCGAGGGCCGTTTGGCCGGCCGCAGGGTGGGGAACCATCGTCCCATGGAGACCGGTGGTGACCGCGGTGCCGACGCGTGGTCACGTGGGCCGCCGACGGTGGTCCCCAGTCACGTGCTCGAGATGGACGTGCCAGCCCGCCCCGACCAGGTCTCGCGTGTGCGTCACGCCGTGGTCGACCACCTCCAGCAGCACGGCGTCCCGTCGGTCGTCGCCGAAGACGTCGAGCTCGTCACGAGCGAACTGGTGACGAACGCCATCGTCCACCCTCGCCGCTCCGGCTCGCGCACCCGAGTGCTGGTTCGCATCGTCGTCGCCGACAGCGTCAAGGTCAGCGTCGCCAACCGGGGCTCAGTCATCGACATCCCTCCGGTCGAGGACTGGGGTCCGGCGCCGCCGCGCGCTGTTGTGGGCCGGGGGCTGGGGATCGTCCGCCGGCTCTCCGACGCGGTCGCAGTCGAGCAGCGTGGCCGCCTGGCCGTCGTCAGCTGCCGACGCCATCTATCCGACGGAGATACATCATGACCATGCACGACGGCGCCGCCGGTTCGCACGGTGTCGCCACGACCGATGTCGGGCACGTCGCGGCCCGCAACGGCGATCAGGTGGCGACCGCCGCCCGGCGCGACGCCGGCGGGCCGGTCCCGATCGGCCTCCGTGCGATCACGGTCGCCATCCTCAACGACTTCGAGCTCGTGGTCCGCGGGGTCGCGGCGATGCTGGCCCCGTTCTCGCAACGGGTCCGCGTCATCGACCTCGAGGCGGGTGGCCTGCCCGACGGTCCGGTCGACGTGGCGCTGTTCGACACGTTCGCCGGGCGTCGCCACACGCTGGGGCGCGCCGCGGAGATGGTCAGCCAGGGCGCGGCGCGACGTGTCGTGCTGTACACGTGGGATGCGGCGCCCGCGTTCGTGCGTGCAGCCGCGGAGATCGGCGTGTCGGGCGTGGTGCTCAAGACACGCTCCGCGGAGGCGTTGGTCGACAGCATCGAGCGGATCGTCGCAGGTGAGCGGGTCGGCTTCGACCTCGAGTCGTCCGCCGGGCCGGCGGCGCGAGTGGTCGATCTCTCCGACCGCGAGTCGGAGGTGCTGGCGCTGATCGCCAGGGGCTTGACCAATGCGCAGATCGCCGACGAGCTGTACCTGTCGATCGAGACGGTCAAGACCTACGTCAAACGCCTCTACGCCAAGCTCGACGTGCACAACCGGGCCCAGGCGGCCGTCGCCGCGTCGAGCCACCAGTTGACGCCGCGCAGCTGACACCTCCGGCGGACGCCCCGCCGCCGACGCCCCACGAAGCACTCCCGTCGCTGCGGCTGCGCCAGACTGGGCACCGTGCCCTCCGTGCCCGATCGCTCGCCAGCGTCCAACGCGCACCCGTCGATCGACGCCGTGCGCCTCAGCCTGCCGGCGTCGCCGCGCTACCTGTCCGCCGCTCGGGTTGTCGCCGCGTCGCTCGGAGCCGAGAGCGGCCTCACCGTCGACGATCTCGACGACCTCCGCCTCGGCGTCAACGAGCTGGTCTCCCTGCTCGTCGAGGCCAGCGGGCCGGCAGCTCGCATCGACCTCGAGTTCGACGCTGCGGACGGCACGATCACGGTGCGCGGCCGAGTCGACGGCGCCGGTCAGCCCGTCGAGATCGACGAGCTGACCGAGCGCATCGTCCGCGCGGTCGCCGATCATCACGTGCTCGACGGATCGTCGTTCTCGCTCACCAAGGTGTCGTCGCTGCGTGACTGACGCAACCGGGCGGCCGCTGCCGCGGGACGACGTCGACGAGGACGCCCTGTTCCAGGAGTTCCGCCGGACGCGCAACCGGCGCCTGCGCAACGAGCTCGTCGAACGCCACATGGGCCTTGCCGCCCACGTCGCCCGGCGCTTCGGCCGCCGCGGGCCGAGCGACGACGACCTGCGCCAGGTCGCCTTCCTGGCCCTGGTCAAAGCCGTCGACCGCTTCGAGCCCGATCGTCACGTGGCGTTCTCGACGTTCGCCGGGCGGACGATCGAGGGCGAGATCAAGCGCCACTTCCGCGATCACACGTGGACGGTGCGGGTCCCGCGGTCGGCAAAGGAGGTTCACCTACGGCTACGCCAGGCGACCGAGGAGCTGACGCAGCAGCTGGGCCGGTCGCCGACTGTTCCGCAGCTCGCCGAGCACCTGGGCATCGGTACCGACGAGGTGGTCGAAGGGATCGCTGCCGGCTCGGCCTACCGGACGACGAGCCTCGACGCGCCGGTCGGGGTCGACGGCGACGGCGGGCGGCAGGTGGGTGATCTCGACGAGGGGTTCGAGCACGTCGCCGACACGACGGTGGTCGAGGACCTGCTGAACGTGTTGCCCCCGCGTGAGCAGGAGATCGTGCGGCTGCGGTTCTACGAGGAGCTGAGTCAGAGCGAGATCGCGGAACGAGTGGGAATCTCACAGATGCACGTGTCCCGGTTGCTGCGCCGCAGCTTCGACCAGATGCGCCGCCGGGTAGAGCCCGACGACGACCCGACGTAACTGGCTCGCGCGCCCACGACATCTGGGTGGCCACGGTCTCATCACGCGTTCTGGGGCGTGACGGTCTCGGAATCGAGACTGTCACCACCCGGAACGCGTAACCGCTACGAGACCGCCGACACGGGGGGTTCGCCAGGGGCGCCGACTGGGGTGCCGAACGAGGTTGCCCCGCCGCTGGTGCGGCGGCGCCAGATCGCGACGCCAGCAACGACGGCGACGATGATCGCGACCAGCAGGAGCGGTCGCCGGCTGCGGCGTCGGGGCGGGCGAAGCGCCGGGATCGCGATGGCGGCCAGCTCGACCACCCGTTCGGGGAGATCCTCGATCCGCCCGGCAGCGGCCTCGATCCGCTCGGCGGCGGAGCTGGCGAGATCCGACGCCCGCTCTCGAGCGGTGGCCGTGACGCCGGAGACGTCCGGCAGCGTGAGGTGCGTGAGGTGGGGGATCGCGGTGGCCACCGACATCACCGCGCGGCGACGAGCGGGCGGTCGTTGGCTCCGACGACGGTGGGCGGGGCAGCAGGAGCGGTGCTCCCTCCGGCCCACCCCTGCTCCTCGAGCTTGCGGCGCAGGACGGCACGCCGCCGGGCCCCGGATTCAGGATCGAACAGCCACGCCAGCGCGGCACCGATCGCCATGGCGAACAGCAGCTTCTTCATGGGTGGATGTGTTACCCGCCACAACGCCCGGTCGAACCTCAGCCCGTTGCGGTCCAAGTGCCGGCGGCGAGGAGGTCGGCGTGGTGCACGGCGGCAACGTCGGGATGGGCGCGCAGGCGAACCTTGAGCGAGTTGTCGCCGTAGTTGGCAAGGATCGGGTTCGCCGGGTCGTCGCTCTCGCCGCCAGGTGCCAGCGCCGCGAGGTCGGGCGGCAGCTCGACGGGATGCAGCGTGGCCTCCAGCTTGGGGTTGAAGAAGTAGGCGAGGGAGATCCGCTGGACGCCGGGCGGCGGGCTGACCACGCGGTGGACCGTGGCCTTGTAGTAGCCGCGGGTGACGAGCTGGAACATCTCGCCGATGTTGACGACGAGCGCGCCGGAGCGGGCCGGTACGTCGATCAGCGCGCCCGCGCGCTCGACCTGCAGCCCGCCGATGTCGTCTTGGTGGACGAACGACAGGAATCCCGTATCGCGGTGCGCCCCCACGCCCTGGCGATCGGCAGCGTCAGGTTCGCCGGGCGGGGTGAGGTAGCGGATGACCTTGAGCAGCACCTCGGGCGGTGAGACGGCGTCGTCGAACGTGCCGATCGGCAGCCCGAGCCCCCGCGCCAGCGCCTGCAGCAGCGTGTGGCCGAGCGCTTCGAGGTGCGCCATCCACGCCTCGGTGACGATGCGCAGCTCGGGCAGCGCGCCGGGCCACAGGTTCGGCCCGCGCAGGCGTAGCCACGGTGGGTCGTGCGGACCGAGCACGGGCGGGGGAAGCTCGCGGCCGATGTCCAGCTGGTCGCGAAGGTCGGTCCGCCCGTTCGTCCGCTCGTGGCCGAACCTCGTGTAGCCCCGGAACTGCGCCGAGCGGACGTTCTCGATCGCCAGTCGCTGCGGTTCGGGCAGCTCGAAGAAGCGGCCGGCCACGGTGAGGACGTCCCGTGTCAGGGCGGCCGGGATGCCGTGGCCGACGACGTAGAAGAAGCCGATCTCGTGGACTGCGCGCGCGAGCTCGGCCACGAACCTCGCCGACTCTGCGCCGGCCGGGTCGGCACGAAACGGTCCGGCGTCGAGGACCGGCAGGACCGGAGCGGGTACCGTCACCAGCCGATGCTCGGGGTGCTCTGCTTGCTCTCGGGCATGCCGCAAGTGTACGCAGGCATCGTGAACGAATGATGACCAGTTGAGTCAGGATTAGGTAGGGGTCGACGCATGGTCCAGAGCAGATCCCGGTCCCGCTGGGGACGCCTCGCGGCGACGCTGGTCGCCGGCGTGGTCGTCGTCGCCGCGTGCGCCGACGACGACGACAGCACGGCGCCGTCGCCGCCGACCGAGATCTCGACTGCCCCGACTGGTGGGGCCACGACCGAGGCGTCGACTGCGGCGTCGGAGGACTGCGTGGACGAGGGCGCCACCGTGAGCACCGGCGCCTCGACCGTGACCTCGGAGTCGACTGACGTCGGCGGGTCGGGCTCCTCCCCGGCGAGCTCGGCTGCGGGCTGGCGGCGAGCCGCCACCACGCCGTCGACGGCGCCAGAGGACACGACCGGGCTCACTGCCACCACGCCGCCCACCCGGGCCGGGAACACGGAGTCCACGGCCGCGACCGACAGCACTGAGCCGACGACGTCGGACGGCCGAGCGGCGACCACCGGCGGGGGCGTGGATCGAGAGGTCGTGGTCGGCGCGGTGCTCGAACCGACCAGCCTCGACATCGTGGCGGTGGCCGGCGCGGCGATCGACCAGGTGCTGCTCGACAACGTCTACGAGACCCTGCTCAAGCTCGACGCCGACGGCGAGGTCGGTCCCGGGCTGGCCGACCTCCCGGACGTCTCGTCGGGCGGCACGGTGTACACGTTCACGCTGCCAGAGGGGGTTCGCTTCCACAGCGGGGAGGAGATGACGTCGGCCGACGTCAAGTGGTCGCTCGACGCCCAGCGAGCCGAGGGCGCGATCGAGGCAACTCGCCTGGCCAGCATCGAGTCGGTCGAGGCGCCAGACCCGTCGACGGTCGTCGTCAGGCTGTGCCAGCCGGACAACGACTTCCTGTTCCTGATGACCCAACGGGCCGGTGCCGTGCTGCAGTCCGACGCGACGAGCCTGAAGAACAGCGCCAACGGGACCGGTCCGTTCCGCTTCGCCGAGTGGAACGTCGGCTCGTCGATCACGCTCGAGCGCAACGACGACTACTGGGGCGACGAGCCCTCGATCAGTGGCGTCACGTTCCAGTACATCCCCGATCCGAACGCGGCGATCAACGCGTTCACCACCGGCGACGTCGACATCCTGACTGGCATCAACACCGACCTCGTCGGCCAGCTCCAGGACAACCCCGACTACGTCGTCAACGAGGGGGTTTCGAACGGCGAGTTCACGCTCGGGTTCAACAACGCCCGCCAGCCGTTCACCGACGAGCGGGTGCGCAAGGCGATCCGCCAGGCGATCGACAAGGAGGGCTACCTCGAGCTGCTCAACGGGTTCGGCACGATCATCGGCGGGCCGGTGCCGCCGAGCGACCCGTGGTACGAGGACCTCACCGACATCGCTCCCTACGACCTCGACGCAGCTCGCTCAGCGCTGGAAGAGGCGGGCTACGGCGACGGCTTCGACGTCACGCTGACGTGGCCCAACTTCTACCCCACGGCGAACGCCGAGTACGTCGCCTCGCAGCTGTCGGAGGTCGGGATCAACGTCGAGATCCAGCCCGTTGAGTTCTCGGTCTGGCTCGACCAGGTGTACACCAACCACGACTACGACATGACCGCCGTACTGCACATCGAGCCGCGCGACATCGCCAACTACGCCAACTCGGACTACTACTGGCAGTACGACAGCCCGCAGGTCCAGCAGCTGATCGCCGACGCCAAGGTCAACCGCGACCCCGACGAGGCGATCGAGCAGCTGAAGCAGGCGGCGCGGCAGATCTCCGAGGACTCCCCGGCCGACTGGCTGATCCTCGCCGCCGACGTCAGCGCGTCGAGGACCGACGTCACCGGCTACCCGATCGACGACACCGGCAACCGCTTCGACGCCTCCGGCATCACCCTCAACGGCTGACGGTTCGACCTCGTTCGTTCGCTCGCTGCGCTCGCTCGCTCCACTCGGTCGAGTATCGATGCAGGCGGCCTTCGGCCGCACGAAGAACGCCGCTGGTCGGACCGGCAGAGCCGGATCCGACCAGATCGAAGGGGGGATCGCGGAGCGCCCCCCTTCGAGCATCCCCCCACGCCGTGCCCTGGTGCGCGGGCGTGGTGAAGCGGCCATGATCGGGCGGTGACGCTGTACGTGCTGCGGCGGCTCGGGCTGCTGCTCGTGTCGGTGGTGGTGACGAGCGTCGTCGTGTTCCTGCTGCTGCGGCTGCTACCCGGCGACCTGGCGCAGGTGATCGGGGGGCCACAAGCCACGCCAGAGCAGATCGCCGCGATCCGTGCCGAGCTCGGCCTCGACGAGTCGCTCGTGCGCCAGTACCTCGACTGGGTCGGCGGGATTCTGCACGGCGACTTCGGCGTCTCCGCGCTCAATGGGGAGACCGTGACCGGCCAGCTCGGCGAGAAGCTGGCCGTCAGCGCCCCGCTCGTGCTGGCGTCGACCGTGCTGTCGATCGTCGTCGCCGTGCCATTGGGCGTCGTCGCCGGCGCCCGCCACCGCGGGGTCGATGGCGTCAGCCTTTCGGTCGCCAGCCAGCTCGGGATTGCCGTGCCGTCGTTCTGGGCGGGACTGATGCTGGTCGTCGTGTTCGCCGTCAACTGGGACCTGCTTCCTGCCCAGGGGTTTCCCCGCCAGGGCTGGAGCGACCCCGAGGCCGCCACCCGGTCGCTCGTGCTGCCGACAGTCACGCTGGCGCTGTCGCAGGGTGCCGTGCTGATGCGGTTCGTGCGCTCGGCGACGCTCGACGTCCTGCACCAGGAGTACATCCGCACCGCCCGCGCCAAGGGTCTGACGCGAACGCAGGCGTTGTTCCGCCACGGCCTGCGCAACGCGTCGCTGCCGATCATCTCGATCCTCGGCGTGCAGATCGCCAGCCTGATCGCCGGCGTGGTGGTCATCGAGCAGGCATTCAACCTGCCCGGCGTCGGCCGGATGCTGGTCCGCGACGTCAATGCCCGCGACCTCGTGAAGGTCCAGGGCACGGTGCTGCTGATCGCCATCATCGTCCTCGTCATCGGGTTCGTCGTCGACGTCCTGCACCGCGTCGTCGATCCCCGCCTGCGGGCCGGCGTGTGATGCTGCGCCATGTCTGGCGGTCGTGGCCGGGGCGGCTGGGCATCGTGCTGGTCGGCGTGCTCGTCGTCAGCGCGCTCGTGTCGCTGGTGTGGACGCCCTACAACCCGCGCAAGGTCGTGCCCCGCGACAAGTGGCTGCCGATCTCGTGGGCCCACCCGTTCGGCACCGACGGGGCGGGCAAGGACCTGTTCAGCCAGGTCCTCGCCGGCGCCCGCACGACGCTGTTCGTCGCCTTGGCGACGGCGCTGATCGCCGGCGCCCTCGGCTTGACGCTGGGCATCCTGAGCGCGATCACGCCACGCCTCGCCGGTGACGCGATCGCCCACCTGATCGACATCCTGATCGCCCTGCCGACGCTGATCCTCGCCCTCGTGCTCGTCGCCGCGCTCGGCGGATCGCGCTGGACCGTGGCGCTGGCGCTCGGCCTGGCGTCGGGCGTCGTCCTCGCGCGCGTCGTGCGGGCCGAGGTGGCGCGCGTGATGACCCACGACTACATCCTCACGGCCGCCGCGTCGGGGTCGTCGACGTGGCGCACGGTGTGGCGTCACGTGGTGCCGAACATCGCCACGACCGTGATCGTCCAGCTGTCGCTGATCGCCGCCCTCGCCGTGCTCGCCGAGGCCGCGCTGAGCTATCTCGGCCTGACCCCGGTGTCGACGCCGTCGTGGGGGAGGATGCTGCAGCAGCTGCAGCGGTCGATGACCGTTCACCCCGGCACGCTCGTGTTCCCAGGGCTGGCGGTCGTCGGGGCGACGCTCGGGTTCAACCTGCTCGGTGACGGGCTGCGCGATGCCATCGACCCGCGCCTGCGGGGTCGGTCCGCCGCTGTCACGCCAGTGTTCACGAGCGTCGTCGACGACCTGCCCGATCCGGCAGTGCTGCCGCCGACCGGCGTCGGGAGCGAGCGGTGACCACCCCGCTGCTCTCGGTCGAGGATCTGGCCGTCGAGCTCGGCGGGCGGCGCGTCGTCGACGGCGTGTCGTGGGAGATCGCCCTGGGCGGCCGGCTCGGCGTGATCGGCGAGTCCGGGTCGGGCAAGACGTTGACCGCGCTCGCCATCGTCGGGCTCGCCCCGGACGCGGCGTCGATCACGGGCAGGGTGCGCCTCGACGGCGAGGATCTGCTCGGGCGATCCGACCGCGACTACGCCGCGCTGCGTGGGGAGCGGATGGCGATGGTGTTCCAGGATCCGCGGACCGCGCTCAACCCGGTGATGCGCATCGGGCGCCAGATCTCCGAGCCGTTGCGCGTGCACCGCGGGCTGGCCAAGCGGGCCGCGGGCCAGGCGGCCGTGGAGCTCTGCACGCGTGTCGGGCTCCCCGACCCGGAGCGGATCGCGCGCGCCTACCCCCACCAGCTCTCCGGAGGGCAGCGCCAGCGGGTCGGCATCGCGATCGCGCTGGCGTGCCGGCCGTCGCTGCTGATCGCCGACGAACCGACGACCGCGCTCGACGTGACGGTCCAGGCCGAGGTGATGGAGCTGCTGCGCCGGCTGGTCGTCGAGGAGGGGACGGCGCTGGTGTTCATCAGCCACGACATCGCCCTCGTGTCCGGTGTCGTCGACGAGGTGGTCGTGATGCGTGACGGGCGGATCGTCGAGCGCGGGGCGGTCACCGAGATCACGGTGTCGCCTCGCCACGACTACACCCGCCAGCTGCTCGACGCGGCGCGGCGCACGTCGTGGGAAGCGCAGGTGACCTCGTGAGGCCGCAGCTGCTGCGCGCAACAGGTGTCGTGCGACGGTACCCCCTGCCGCGAACGTCGCTGCTCGGTGCCCGAGCCGAGCGGGTGGCCGTCGACGGCGTCGACATCGCGCTGGCGGAGGGCGGCAGCTTGGGCATCGTCGGCGAGTCGGGATCGGGCAAGTCGACGCTGGTGCGTATCCTCCTCGGACTCGACCGCGCCACCGCCGGCACGGTCCACTACCGCGGCCGCCCGATCACCCCCGGCCGTCCCCGCGCGCTGCGCTGGTTCCGGCGCGAGGCGCAGGTCGTGATGCAGGATCCGCTGAGCTCGCTCGACCCGCGGATGACCATCGCCTCGATCATCCGCGAGCCGCTGGTGTGCCTGCGCGTCGCCGGCGATCACGATGCCCGGACCGCCGAGGTGCTGGCGGACGTCGGGATCGACCCGGCGTGGCGCAGCCGCTACCCGCACGAGCTGTCGGGCGGCCAGCAGCAGCGCATCGCCATCGCCCGCGCGCTCGCCCCCAGGCCGCGGCTGCTCGTCGGCGACGAGCCGGTGAGCGCGCTCGACGTGTCGGTGCGGATCCAGATCCTCGACCTGCTGAGGCGGCTGGCCGCCGAGTACGACCTGACGCTGATCCTCGTGTCCCACGACCTCGGGGTGGTTCGCTACCTGTGCGAGGACGTGATGGTCCTGCGCGACGGTGTCGCTGTCGAGCAGGGACCCACGGCGGAGGTGTTCGCCGCACCACGCGCCGAGTACACCAAGGCACTGCTGGCGGCAGTCCCGCGACTTCCCGTCTGACGATTCTGGTGCGCGCTGGGCCGCGCTGAGCGCGATCCAGACCCCGGAGAACGCGTCACGGCCGGCGGATCGCCGACGGGAGTTGGTCCACGTAGCTGCGCATCGTGCCGGCCGACGTGGCGTGAACGACGGCGTGAACGATCGCCCTCGCCACGACGTCGGCGGCGGCGGCGATGATCGGTGCCAGCTGCGTGAAGCGGGCGACGGCCGGGCGGATGAAGCCGTCGGTCGGGGCGTCGGGCACCGGCATCGCGCCCGTCGCCAGCGCGAACGCCACGTCGCCGTCGGTGTACGTGTGGATCGGGCTCACGGCGCGCGCCATGCCGTCGTGGCCGGCGCCGGCCACGCGGGTCAGCTCCGCCTTCGTCAGGTCGGCGTCGGTGGCGATGACCGCCAGCGTCGTGTTCGTCGCCTCGGGCGGCGGTGGCCAGGGCAGCTCGAGGAACGTCTCCAGGTCCGCTGCAGACGGGCGGCGCAGGCGGTCGAACTCGCCGCCGAGCCCATGGCGGGCGCCCCACAGCTCGCCCGTCGCCGGGTCGACGGGTGACCCGCCCGAGTTGAGCACGACCAGCGCGGCGACGGTCGTGCCCCCGTCGAGCACGACGCTGGCCGAGCCGACGCCGCCTTTGAGGGCTGCGGCGTGAGCCCCGGTGCCGGCGCCGACCGTGCCCTGGCGCACTGGCCGGCGAGATGCGACCTCGGTGGCCCGCGCCCCGAACGAGGCGTCCGGCCGGTTCTCGAAGCGGCCCCCGGCGGCGAGGTCGAACACCACTGCGGCCGGCACGATCGGCACCACGTGGCCCGGTTGGGCGCCGATGCGGAACCCCCGACCGCGCCGCTCGAGGACGGCCATCACGCCCCCGGCGGCGTCGAGTCCGTAGGCGCTGCCACCGGTGAGGCAGACAGCGTCGACCTCACCGACCATGTTCGCCGGGTCGAGCAGGTCGGTCTCCCGTGTGCCAGGACCGCCGCCGCGGACGTCGACGCCGCCGACAGTGCCGACCGGCGGGACGACCACCGTCGTGCCGGTCAGCCACCCCCGCCCGCGGCGCTGGTGGTGGCCGACGGCGATCCCACCGACGTCGGTGATGTCGTTGCGCGGCCCGGGCTTCACGGCGGGGTTCACGGCCGGTTCACGAGGCGCGGCGCAGGTATCGGTCAGCGGCCTCGACGTAGACCTCGGCGTGCGTGACGAGGTCGGCGACCTCGACGAACTCGTCGGCCTGGTGGGCGATCCACTTGCCGCCAGGCCCGTACACAACCGACGGCACGCCGGCGCGTGACGTGATGATCGTGCCGTCCGTCGCGCCGGGGACCCCGCCCAGCCGCGGCGGGCCGGACCCGACCGCGGCGTGGGCGTCCCACACCGCACGCACCAGCGCGTCGTCCTCCGGCGTGGCGACCGCCGGCCGGTCGTCGATCACGTCCACGCTGACCCCGACGCCGAGCTCGCGCCCGCTCTCGGCCACGGCGGCGGTCAGTTCGGAGACCAGCTCACCGTGGTCGACCGGCGGGATCGTCCGCACGTCGAGCCACATCGCGGCCGTGGCCGGCATCACGTTCATCTGCGCCGGCTCGCCGGCCCGCAGGACTGTCGGCGTGATCCACACCGTGCCGAGGTGGGGGTGCTCGCCGTACCGGGCCTGCAACGCCTGCTCCAGCTCGGCCAGCGCGCCGATCGCCGCGCCGACCGCGCGGTTCGGGTTGTGCCCCTGGAACGGCATCGCCCCGTGGGCCTGCTTGCCGGTGAGCTCGACGCGCAGGCGCAGCGCCCCCTTGGCGACGTGGCAGATCTCGCCGCCCTCCGGTTCGCAGCAGATCATGGCGTCGACGCCCGCCGTTCGGCCGCGGGCGACGAGGTCCTTGGCGCCGGCCATCATCCCCTCCTCGTCGACCAGCGCGGCGAGCATCACCCGCCCGGGGAACGGCCCGCGGCGTGCCAGCGCGTCGACGGCGAACAGCATCCCGGCCAGGCCAGCCTTCATGTCCGCCGACCCACGCCCGTACAGCCGCCCGTCGACGAGGTCGGCGCCGAACGGATCGACGGTCCAGCCCTCGCCCTCCGTGACGACGTCGGTGTGGCCCTCGAACATCAGCGTCGGCCCGGCGCCACCGCCGCCTTCGACGACGGCGATCACATTGGGCCGCCCGGGCGCGACGACGTCGACCTGCGGCGCCCACCCGAACGCCCGCATCTGCGCCGCGACCCGGTCGGCGGCGGGCTGCTCGTCGAGCCCACGCGCAGGGTCGTAGACGCTGGGGATCCGCACCAGCTGCCGGGTCAGCTCGACCAGCGCCGCGGCGTCGATCTCGCTCATTGGTGCAGCCTGTCATCATGCGACGCCATCTCGGCGTCGGACCTCTCGGAGCACCAATGAGCGAAAGACTGTGCTGAAATGTTTGCTCGCTCGACGTGCTGAATTGCCTCGCTCGCTCGGAGACTCGCTCGCTCGGACAGTCGCTCGCTCACGAGTCGGTGTCCCGGGCCCTCAGGTCGGGGGGTCGAAGCGGCCGTCCGCCGCGGTCCACCCGCCGTCGACGAAGATCGTCGTCCCCGTGACGTAGCTGCTCGCATCGGAGGCAAGGTAGACGACGGCCCCGACCATCTCCGAGGGTTGTGCCCAGCGCCGCAGGATCGGCTTCGCGGCATACGCCTCGTACCACCCGGGATGAGCCTTGATCGGCGCCGTCAGCGGCGTCTCGACCACGCCGGGGGCGATCGTGTTGGCGCGCACGCCGCGCAGCCCGAGCTCCGCGGCGAGCGTCTTGAACAGCATCACCGTCGCTGCCTTGGTGGCGGCGTAAGCGCCTTGCCCGGGCTCGGTGGTCTGGGCACGGATCGACGCGAACCCGATCATCGAGCCACCGCCGGCCGAGGCCATCGCCTGGCCGAACGTGCGGCATAGGCGGAACGTGCCTTTGAGGTTGAGGTCGACGACGCGATCGAGGTCGACGTCGTCGTAGTCGACGATCGGCTTGCGCACGTTGACGGATGGCGTGGTCACGAGCACGTCGGGGGCGCCGACTGCCGCCGCGGCGTCCGCCAACGAGGCCGGGTCGAGGAGGTCGAGGCGCAACGCGAGCGCCGCCGCGCCCACGTCGGCGGCGGTGGCCTCGGCGGCCGGAAGATCGGCGTCGGCACATACGACGCGGGCGCCGAACGCCGCCAGCCCGGCGGCGACGGCTCGCCCGATGCCGCTGCCGGCGCCGACCACGAGCGCGGTCCGGTCGTCGAGGCGGAACAGGTCGTCGTACCGAGCCACGCGACGGTCACCGTACTGGTACCGCCCGCGACGGCTGTCGTTCGCCGCCGGCCCGCCTACGATGCAAGCGGACATGCAGGACCGAGCTGGCCGCGCGGGGGTCGACACGAAGGTGATATGCGTCTTTCTCGACGCGCCCCTCGACGAGTCGACGGGTTCCACCCGCTGGCGCCACCTGGCGCGGTTCGCGACCGAGCTGGGTCCGGCGATGGTGGTGGTCGTGCTCGACGCCGACGAGTCGCAGCGGGCGTGGCTCGGGGAGCAGATCGGGGCGCCCGTGCACACGCTTGGCGCGGCACGCCGCGGCCGGTGGCGGGGGATCACCGCCGCGATCAGCCGCCCGTGGCGGTCCTGGCCGCCGGCGCGGACCGACGTCGCGGCGGCACGCGCCGGGCTCGAGCGGCTGCTGGCCGGCAAGACGCCGGAGATCGTCTGGTGCGCCGGTGCCGAGGCGTTCCTGGCCCTGCCGCGGCGCCTCCGGTCGCGCGCCGTCGTCGACTACGTCGACCTGCCGAGCCGCAACCGGCGGGAGCTGGCGCGCGTCGCGGCGCATCGCATCGGCAGGCGCGTCACCCACGACGGCGGCGTCGACGCCAGCGTGTTGGAGCTGGCGCGGGAGGTCCAGGGCGGGTTCCGCAACCGCTGGCTCGAGCGCTACGTCGGTCGGCGGGCGTCCGCCGTCACCGTCGCCAGCCCGTCGGAGGTGCGCGGCGGCGGGCACTGCGTGCGGACCGGCGTCGACGATCCGGGCATCGTCAACCCGCCGGACGACCCGTTCCCGGTGGCCCACTTCGTGTTCCCCGGCTCGTTCCTGTATCCCCCGCATCAGGACGCTGCGGAGTGGTTCGCGCTCTACGTGCTGCCGCCGCTGCGCAAGCTGCTGCCGGGATGCCGGGTGATGTTCGCCGGCGAGCATCCGCCGTGGCTGCGCTCGTTCGGCCGGATCCACGGCATCGAGGTGATCGGCCCGCTCGACGACATGGGCGATGTGCTCGACGGACGCTCGGTGGTCATCGCGCCGATCCGTGCCGGGTCCGGCACCATCGTCGAGGTCATCGAGGCGTGGGCCCGTGGGATTCCTGTCGTCGCCACCAGCCGGGCCGTCGAGGGTCTGCTGCCGACTGACGGCGACGACGTGCTGATCGCCGACGATCCGGCGGAGTTCGCCGCCCGCTGCTCGATGGCGGCTCGCTACCCGGAGATTCGCGCCCGCCTCGCCGGCAACGGGCGCGCCCGCTACGAGGCCGAGTTCACGTGGCCCGGCATCGGCGCCGACCTCCAAGCCTGGCTCGACGCCCACCGCTCCACCCGCTGATCCAGCCGCTGACGACTTCCCCACCCGAGTGTTTCCGGGCATCGGAGTGTTTCGTGCGGGGCCCTCCCGCGCCAGGCACTCGGGTGCACGAAGCACTCGGGTGGTCAGGGCAGGGCGCAGTTGTCGATGAGGCGGACGTCGCCGAACCAGACGGCGATTGCCAGGCGGGCGGAGCCGTCGGGCGCCGTCACCGGGCGCAGCGTGTGCGGGTCGAACACCTCGACGTACTCCAGGCGTGCCCGCGGCTCGGCGTCGACCGCGGCGACCGCTGCCGCCCGCGCCACGGCGAGGTCACCAGTGCGGGCAGCGGTGACGGCGGCGTCGAGGGCTCGCGGGATGCACGTGGCGGCGAGCCGGTCGGCGGGTGACAGGCGCTGGTTGCGGCTGGACATCGCCAGCCCGTCGGGCTCGCGTACGATCGGCGCGCCGACGATCTCGATACCGAGGTCGAGGTCGCACGCCATTCGGCGAACAACGGCCAGCTGCTGGAAGTCCTTCTCGCCGAACACGGCCACGTCGGGCCGGACAGCGGTGAGCAGCTTGGTGACCACGGTGGCCACGCCGCGGAAATGCCCCGGCCGCGCCGCGCCTTCCATCGGCGCGGCGAGGGCACCGGGCTCGACGTGGGTCTGGAAGCCGGGCGGGTACATCGCCGCCGCGGTCGGGGCGTAGACGGCGTCCACGCCGATGTCCCGGCACCGCGCGACGTCGTCGTCGATCGGGCGGGGATAGGCGTCGAAGTCGGCGGATCGGTCGAACTGCAGCGGGTTGACGAAGATCGACACGACCACGTCGTCGGTCCGCCGGCGGGCGATGTCGACGAGCGACAGGTGCCCGTCGTGGAGGGCGCCCATCGTCGGCACGAGGCCGAGCCGGCGGCCGCTGCCGCGGTGGTCGCGGGACCACGCGCGCATCGCCGCCGGCGTGGAGAGGACCTTCATCTCGCGCTCAGTGGAACGAGTGCTCGTCGTCCGGCCACGCCCCGCTGCGGACCTCTGCGACGTAAGCCGCGGTGGCCTGCAGCGCCGCCGAGCGCAGGTCGGCGTACTGCTTGGTGAACGTGAGGCGAAGGTCGGTGATGCCGAGCACGTCGTGGAGCACGAGCACCTGGCCGTCGCAGTCCGGCCCGGCGCCGATGCCGATCGTCGGGATCGACAGCTTCGCCGTGATCTCCGACGCCAGGCCGCGCGGGACGCCCTCGATCACGACGGCGAACGCCCCGGCCTGTTCGACGGCGACGGCATCGTCGAGCAGGCGCTCCCGTCCCCCGGCTTCGCTGCCGGCGGTGCGTCCCTGCACTTTGTGCCCGCCCATGCGGTGGTAGCTCTGCGGGGTCAGGCCGATGTGCCCGACCACGGGGATGTCGACGCGTGTGATGGCCTCGATCGTCTCCGCCATCACCAGGCCCCCTTCGAGCTTGACGCAGCCGGCCCCGGCTTTGATCAGGCTGATCGCGCTCTCGACACCCTGCTGCGAGCTGACCTGGTAGGAGCCGAACGGCAGATCGCCGACCACCAGGGCGGCGGTGCGGGCGCTGGCGACAGCTCGCACGTGGTAGGCCATCTCGTCGAGCTCGACCGGGAGCGTGGTGTGCTGGCCCTGGACGACCGTCGCCACCGAGTCGCCGACCAGGATCATGTCGACGCCCGCGGCGTCGACGATCGCCGCGAACATCGCGTCGTAGGCGGTGATCATCGCGATCCGCTCCCCGCGGCGTTTCATCGCCGAGATGGCGGGAACGGTGACCCTTGGGCGGTTCGGTGGAGGGTTCGGTGTGCTGGGCGGCATGGGCAGGTGGCGGCCACGCTAGTGGGGGCCGCTCGCCGGCGCCCGCCGGGGCGGCCGTAGCATCGGCGGCTGGCCGGCGCGGGATGAGGAGGATTTGATGGACGACCAGGTGATCTTCGACCAGCTGCGGGCGCTGACCGACGAGGAGCACGCGATCCGCCAGGAAGGCGCGAACGGCGACCGGGCGCGGCTGGAGGAGATCGAGGTGATGCTCGACCAGTGCTGGGACCTGCTGCGCCAGCGGCGGGCGAAGCGGGAGTTCGGCGGCGACCCCGACCAGGCGCGCGTCCGCGACGCCCACGTCGTCGAGCACTACCAGCAGTGAACTCGCGATTCTCCGGCATCTGGGGCACGCTGAGCGAGCCTCGGCATGGTAGGGAATCGTCTTGAGGGCGATTCAGCGGGCGGTGGCCTTGTCGAGCCAGGTGATGAGGTCGGCCGTGACCTCGTCGCGGTTGGTCTCGTTGAACGTCTCGTGGCGGGCACCGGGGTAGATCTTCACCGTGACGTCCTGGACGCCGGCGTCCCGGTAGCGCTGGGCGACCAGCTCGATCAGCGCACCGTCGCCGGCGAGCGGATCGGCTTGGCCTGACATCACGTAGATCGGCAGATCGGAGCGGATCGCCTGCAGTCGCTCCGGGTCGGCCAGCGCCGGCGCGTCGGCCAGCATCGTCGCCGTCCCCTGCGCATTCACGCCGAAGCCGCAGGCAGGGTCGGCGACGTACTTGTCGACCTCGGCCTCGTCGCGGCTGAGCCAGTCGAAGTCGGTCCGCGCCGGCTGGAACGGATCGTTCAGCGCCGTCAGGTCAGTCGGCTGCGTGGGGTCGATTGCTGAAGCGAAGACGTCCAGCGCAGACGTGCCCGAGAGCACGGCCGCGTCGATGTCGGCGCTGCGATCGAGGAGGTACTGCTGGAGGGCGAACGAGCCCATGCTGTGGCCGAGCAGCACGAGCGGAAGGCCGGGATGCTCGGCTCTTGCGAGGGCGGTGACGGCGCCCATGTCGTCGATCAGGCCCTTCCAGCCGCCGGAGCCGAAGTCGCCATGGCGATCGGGCGTGCCGGCAGTGCGGCCGTGCCCACGGTGATCGTTGGCGTACACCACATAGCCGGCGCCGACCAGCGCCTCGGCCAACCGCGCGTACCGTGCCGCGTGCTCGCCCATCCCGTGGGCGACCTGGACAATCGCACGCGGCTCGCCGTCGCCAGACCAGCGATAGACGTGGACGACCTCGCCGTCGGTGCTGGTGATCGTGGTCTCCGTCGTGTTCATCTCGTCCCCACGCTAACTCGCCGGCTGCGCGCCGCCGTCCGACACCTCCACACTGGCCGGCCTGCTCAGCACGGCGGCGACGGCGCCGAGGACCACGACGCCGCCGAGGGCCTGGACGAGTGTCACCGGCTCGTCGTGCAGCGGCCACGCGGCGGCGATGGCGACGACGTTCATCGCCAGCAGGAACAGCGACGACCTGGCCGCGGCGATGAAGCCGTGGGCCCAGCTCATCATTGTGTGACCGACGATGCCGACGACGCCGGCGATGAAGATCATGTACAGCCAGTCGGCCCCCGCCAGCTGCCGGTAGTCGGCCGGCGACGACGTGGCGAGCGCGATCGGCGTGATGAACAGCCCGGCGAAGAGCGTGACGCCGGCCATCCACTGCAACGGCTGGATGGGCGTCGTCGATCGGGCTCTCCGGTTGAGCAGGTAGTAGGCCGTGAAGGTCAGCATCGAAGCGAGGGCCAGGACGATCCCGAACCCGTCACCGCGGACCTCGGGGTTGCCACCGAGAATGGCCACGGCCACGCCGAGCACGCCGATCGCCGTCCAGCCGACGTGCCATCGGGTGGCCCGCTCGCCGAGCAACGGTGCGGCGACGAGCAGGACGATGCCCGGTTGGAGGGTCTGGATGACCGAGAGCACAGCCACCGAGGCGTGCTGGAGGGCGGCGAAGACGAACGCCAGGTTGACGCCGAACAGCACACCGGGGAGCGCGGTCCGCCGCAGGCCCTCCAGCGACATGCCCTGGCCGGTGGCATAGGTGATGATCCACACCAGCGGGATCGAGATCCAGAAGCGCACGGAGACGCTGACGAGCGGCGGGGCGGTGATCAGTTTCGTCACGGGTGGCCCGAGTCCCCAGATCACCACGACCGCGGCCATCACCGCCGCGGCCGCGCCGGCCGACGGCTCGCCACGGACGGTCGGCGGCGGGACGATCCGCGTCGTGGGAGCGACCGCGGTCACCGCCGCACCGTACCCCCGTGCGCTCTCGGTCACGGCATCGCGGGTGGCAGCACGGAATCGACGCCTCGATCGGTGATCACGGCGTGCCACGCTGGCGGGCGTGATCGCCGTCCATCGCCCCGGCGACGGCGAGCTGTGCGGGTTCGTCGACCAGCGCGACGGCGTCTGGCAGGCGATGACGATCTTCGGCGGCCGCCTCGGCGAGCATGACGGACCCGACGACGCCCGGCGCCACGTCCTCCAGACTGGTCTGGCGGCGCTGGCCGACCGCTGGACGCTCGTCGACTTGGATTCGGGCGAGGAGCAGGTGGTGTGCATCCAGGAGGCCAGCCGGTCCCACGTCACCGTGGCGCTGGGCTACTACTCGCTGCCGGGCGTGCCGTCAGCGACGTTCAGCAGCGACGACCTCGCCGATCGTTGGCGCTTGATCCGCTGCTGAGCCCGGTTGAGCGCGCCTATCGTCGCCGGCGTGGAGGGGCAACCGGCGGGAAAGGTCGCGGCGATCTGGCGACATCCGGTCAAGTCGCTGCAGGGGGAGCGGCTGGACACGGCGGTGGTCGACGCAGACGGGTTGCGGGGCGACCGCTGCTGGGGCGTCCGCAACATGGCGACCGGGATCATCCTCACCGGCCGTCGCGAGCCGCGGCTGCTCGAGGCCGCAGCATCACTCGACGGCGGCGGCGAGCCCGAGATCGTGCTGCCGGGCGGGACGACTGTCCGCGGCACAGGGGAAGCAACCGACGAGGCACTGACGTCGTGGCTCGGCACTCCCGTCACCCTCGCCGTGGCCGCCGGCGCGCCCCCTGGTCGAGGCGAGTTCTTCGCCGACGCCATCGATGACACGAGCGCGGCCATCGAGTGGACGATGCCTGCGGGACGTTTCGTCGACGCCGCGGCGCTGCTCGTGCTGACGACGGCGAGCTTGCGCGCCGGCGCGGCGAGCTATCCGGCCGGCTCGTGGGACGCCCGCCGGTTCCGGCCCAACGTGCTGATCGACGTCGACGGCGAGGGCTGGGTCGAGGACGGCTGGTGCGGCCGGGCCGTCCGCGCCGGCGAGGTCGAGCTGGTGCCCCAACAGCCGTGTGTCCGCTGCACGATGGTGACGCGCGCCCAGCCGGGGCTCGACCGCGACCTCGACATCTACCGGACCGTGGCGCGCGATCACGCCGGCACGCTCGGGGTGTGGACCACCGTACGAGCCACCGGCGTCATCCGCGCCGGCGATGACGTGGAGGTGTTGGGATAGGTTTGCTGGGCGCGATGACGTGGGATCTGGACCAGGGCTACCGGGAGCATCTCACCGCGGCCGATCGGGCGGTGCTGTCGGATCTCGGTAGCGGCCGGCCGCTCACGACGGTCCTCGCGTCCCCCGAGATCGAGGCGGCCGTGTTCGGCAACGGGTCGGATCCGCTGGGATCGGTCTCGCCGTTCCTGACGTTCGCCGTTGCGGTCCACCGCACCGGTGTCCGCCTCGCCGAGGTGGCATACGTCCAGGAGTGGGTCGGCCCGCGGCAGCGGGTTCCGGTGTTCGGCGTCGAACCGCTGCGCCAGCTGCTCGGTGACCCGCTGCAGTGCTTCTTCTTCGTCGAGCTGCTGAGCTCGTACACCCACGTCGTCAGCGGGACCACCTTGACGGCGACCCGCCGCGGCTGGCGGCGGCGCCGGTTCAGCGAGCTCGACCCGGTGCAGATGGCCGAACTGCTCGACGCCGTGCCGGCGGCGGAGATGCCCGGTGTCCTGCGCCGCCTGGGTGACCTCGCACTGTTCCTCACCGGGGTGTTCCCCGACCACACGGCCACGACCTCGATCGGACGTCCGTCGGCGGAGGCCCGGCTGCTCGGCTCGGCCGGCGTCGATCCGGCACGGGTGCCGCCTGGATCGCTGAACGCCTTCGAGCTGCTCGAGCGGCTCGGTGCCCGCTGGTACGGGCTCGCCGTCCGCCGTTCGCTGGCGCCCAGCGGCACGCTGCGGGCGCTGGAGACGATCGCCGAGCGGTTCACGGACGCCCGCCGGATCCTCAACGTCGTCACCGACACCTATCTGTTCCCATTGCGCGAGCAGTGGTTCGGGCGTCCGGCAGCATGACCGGTGCGGGCCAGCGTGGTTGACGAGGGCGGGGATGCCGCCTGCTGGCTCGACCGGGTGTGCGACCGGTGTGGTGCCGTTGTCGAGCCGGGCGCGTCGCATCGATGCCGCACCCTCGTGCCGTCCGATTCCACCAGTCGGCCCGCCACCACGTCCACCCGCGTCGCCCGCCACATCCGCGCGCCGCGTGCCCGCGTGTACCGGACGCTGATCGACCCGGTGGCGGTCCAGCGCTGGATGGTGCCGGAGCAGATGACCAGTCACGTCCACACCTTCGACGCCCGCGAGGGCGGCGGGTTCCGGATCTCGCTGACCTACGAATCGCCTTCGACCGCCGGCAAGACGACCGCCCAGACCGACTCCTACCACGGCCGGTTCGTGCGCCTGGTGCCCGACTCGGAGGTGGTCCAGGTCGTCGAGTTCGAGACCGACGACCCGAACATGCAGGGGGAGATGACGATCAGCTACACGCTCACCGATTGCGGTGGCGGCACCGACCTCGTCGCCCTGCACGAGGACGTGCCGCCAGGCGTCGACCCGGCCCAGAACGAGACCGGCTGGAGCATGTCGATCGACAAGCTCGCCAGGCTGGTCGAGCGCGACCGCTGACCGTGGTGGAGGTTCGGCGCCTGCTGGCGAGCGACATCGACGCTGTCCTCGCCCTCAACAACGACTGCGTCCCTGAGGTCAGTCAGCTGGACCGGGCGATGCTGGGCAGGCTCGCCGAGCTGACGTCGATCTCGCTGGTCGCCGAGCTGGAGGGCGTGTTCGCCGGCTTCTGCATGGTGCTGCCACCAGGTGTCGACTACGCGAGCCCGAACTACGGATGGTTCAGCCGCCGCGCCGGTGACCTCGGCTACGACACGTTCGCCTACCTCGACCGGATCGCCATCGCCCCGCCCGCCCGGCGGGGCGGTGTCGGGCGGGCGCTCTACGCCCACCTCCTCGGCGAGCTGGACGGTGCTGTGCCGGTGCTGTTCTGCGAGGTCAACGTGCGGCCGCGCAACGACCCCTCGCTCACGTTCCATGCCACGCTCGGCTTCCGGGAGGTCGGCCAGCAGGACACGGACGGCGGGGGCAAGCGGGTAAGCCTGCTCGCCCTCGATCTGCGCTGATCGTCAGCGCGCCGGCGCCGATGCCCGCGGGTCGAGGTGGCGGCTGAACCAGTCTCCCGCCAGCCGGGCCACAGTTTCGAGCGCGCCAGGCTCCTCGAACAGGTGCGTGGCGCCGGACACGATCTCGACGTGTGTCGGCGCAGTCATCCGGTCGGCGGCCTGCAGGTTGAGCGCGAGCACCGCGTCGTCCCTACCCCCGACGATGAGCAGTGTGGGCGCCGTGACACGAGGCAGGTCGTCACCGGCGAGGTCGGGGCGCCCGCCGCGGGAGACGACGGCCCCGATGCCCTCGGGGTGGCGGGCGGCGGCGACGAGCGCCGCGGCTGCGCCCGTGCTGGCGCCGAAGTAGCCGATCGGCGGCGTGGTGGTCGACGGCTGCCCGCGCACCCAGCTCGCCGCCGTGCTGAGTCGCTCGGCCAGCAGCTCGATGTCGAAGCGCAACTGCCCGGTCCGCACGTCGACCGCCTCCTCGTCGGGCGTGAGGAGGTCGACGAGCAGGGTGGCGAAGCCGCGCTGCTGCAGCGCCGCGGCGACCATCCGGTTGCGCGGGCTGAGCCGGCTGCTGCCGCTGCCGTGGGCGAACACCACCACACCGGCCGGCGAATCGGGGGCGACAAGGTCGCCGGCGAGCGTGCCCCCGTCGGGTCGGGGGACCTGCACATGCCGCGTCTCCATCCCCCGACATCTACCCGCGCCGAGCCCGGATCCGGCGGGACGACCGGGCACTCGATCAGCCCGCGGCGTGTGATCAGGCGGCGATCGACCGCCCGCGGTGCCCGCGCAGCGCCGGCATCACCTCGCGGCTGAACAGCATCATCGCCTCGGCAACGTGTTCGTGAGGGATGACCCCGCCTGGTTCGAACCAGCAGATGACCCGGTCGGCGCCGAGCTCTTCGCCGATGGCATGCAGCCGTTCGACGCACTGGCCTGGCGTGCCGAAGATGGCGCGCTCACCTGCCATCGTCTCGACGTCGAGACGTCGGAACGCCTGGCGCAGCTCGGTGAGGCGAGCGCGCTGCGCAGCACCCTCATCGCCGGCGGGAGCGGACCGCAGCCAGGTGTCGAGTCGCCGGATCGACACCGCGGCGATCTGCTCGAGCCCCGGATCGACGTGGCGACGGACCTCGTCGATCGTCCGGCACGTGAACGTCGGCGCCAGCACGGTGACATCGTCGGCGCCGTCCGCGTGGCCCGCTGCACGGCGGGTCTTGCGGTAGTGGGCGATCAGCGTCGTCAGCTGCGGGAGCGGGTTGATGTGAGTGGCGGCGATGATCGGCATCCCGAGCCGCCCGGCGATCTGGAACGTCGCAGGGCTGTTCGCCGCGATGCGGATCGGCGGGTGCGGGTGCTGCACCGGGCGCGGGACCACCGTCACGTCGTCGAGCTGGTGGAACGTGCCGTGGTGCGAGAAGCGACGTTCGCCCAGCGCCTGGCGGACGACCGCGATTGCCTCGAGGAAGCGCGGCGAGCTCTCGGCGTGCGGCACGCCGAGGCCGGCGAAGTGAGCGGGGTCCATGCCCCTGCCGACGCCGCACTCGGCCCGACCGCCGCTGATCACGTCCAGCGTCGCCACCTCCTCGGCCACGCGCACCGGATGGGCGAGCGGCAGCAGCGTGACGGCGGTCCCGAGGCGGATCGTCGCCGTGCGCGACGCGATCGCGGCAAGCAGCAGCATCGGCGCAGGGGAGACCGACGCCTCCGGCTCGAAGTGCTGCTCGACCGGCCAGATCGACTCGAACCCGAGCGCCTCGGCCAGCATCGCCTGTTCGATCGTCTCGCGGTAGCGGGAGGTGGGCAACTGGTTGGCGGCGCACGACAACTGGAAGTGGACTCCGAACTGCATGGTTCAGATCGTCACGGACCGCGGCCGCGGGGACATGAGTACCGCGTACTCATCTCGCGCCCACCGCACGGAACATGATGAGCGCACCACGCGACCATCCCGCGGGTCTCACAGAGGAAGGCCGAGATGCATCCAGATCCCGTCGTGCAAGGAATCGTCGACCGCCAGGCGATCACGGACACGCTGTATCGCTACGCGTCGGCGATAGACGTCAAGGACTACGCGTCCGTGCGCAGCCTGTTCGCCGACGACGCCACCGCCCGCTACGGAGAGCGTGATCCGATCGTCGGCGCCGATCGGATCGTGGCCTGGATCGAGGACAACAGCCGTGATCAGGTGTGGCAGCACCACCTGCTGTCCGTGTACCAGGTCGACATCGACGGCGACAACGCGGCGGCGCTCACCTACCACACGTCGCACCGCACCAGCGCCAACGACCCGACCACCGCGTCGGTGATCGTCGCCCGGTACCACGACGAGCTGCGACGTGACGGCGAGCGCTGGAAGCTCACCAGCAAGTACATGGAGATCGGCTGGCGTGGCAACGCCGCTCCGCGCTCGGGCTGATTCACGACGATGGCTCGCCAGCGTCACGCTCCTCGCGCACCCGCTCGGCGAGGGCGAACGCGGTGTTGGCGGCTGGGACGCCCGCGTAGACCGCTGTGTGGACGAGCACCTCGGTCAGCTCCTCGTCCGACAGGCCGGCTCGGGACGCGGCGCGCAGATGCAGCGCCAGCTCATCGGTGCGCCCGAGCGTGGCGAGCACGGCGATCGTGAGCGCCGAGCGGGTGCGCAGGTCGAGGCCGGGCCTGCTCCAGACGTCACCCCACGCGCTGGTCGTGATGAAGTCGAGGAACGGTCCGGTGCGCGCCGTTCGCGCGGCGTCGGAACGCTCGACGTGGGCATCGCCGAGCACCCGGCGCCGCATCGCCCGGCCGCGGGAAGCGCGGTCCCCGAGCACGTGGTCGATGACGGCGCTGGTGAACGCGGCGGGCTGCTCGTGGCTGACGAGGTGTCGGGCAGCGGCGAGCACGACCAGCTGGGCGCCGGGGATCGCCTGCTGTAGCTCGACCGCCGTCGCCGGCGTCGTCACCGGATCCTCCCGCCCGGCGATGACCAGCGTCGGCGCCACGATGCGATCGAGCACCGGTCGCAGGTCCATCGCTGCGATCGCCTCGCAGCAGCGGGCGTAGCTCTCGTCGTCGACCGAGCCGAGCATGGCCGCGAATCGCTCGCCCAGGACGGGATCGCCGGCCAGGCGCTCCGTGAACCAGCGCTCCATCAGCACGTCGAGCAGCGACGAGGTACCGTGCTGGCGCACCATCGCCGCCCGCTCGTGCCATGCCGCAGCCGGCGGCAGGTGCGCCGCCGTCGACGCGAGGATCAGCCGCTCGACACGATCCGGATGGTGGGCGGCGACCCACATCGCGGCCATCCCGCCGAGTGACAGGCCGCAGATCGATGCCCGCTCGACGTCGGACCGGTCGAGTACGGCGAGGAGGTCGCGGCCGAGATCGTCGATGGCGAGCGGCCCGCCGGCCGGCGCCGCGCCGCCGTGGCCGCGATGATCGGTGACGATCACTTCGAGCCACTGGACCAGGTCCGGCAGCTGCGGTTCCCACATCGCACCGTTGGTGCCGAGCGAGCCGGCCAGGACGAGCACCGGACGGTCTGTCACGAGCACCGCTCCTGGTCGTGGCGGGCCACGGCGCGGTCGATCCAGACGTCTGTCGGGCCTGGATCGGCATCTCCGGCACGGGCGGCCATCGCCTGCTCGTCGATCTCGAGCCCTTCGAGGACGGTGCGGCAGCGGTCGATCGCCCCGCCGCCGAGGCACAGCAGGTCGGTCAGCGCCCCCCACTCCGCCTGCCACGCTCCGGCCGGACGCTCGTGGTCGGCGACCACGGCCGAGATGAGCACGCTCGCCAGCGGTCCGGCGGTGGCCGCTGCGGCGCGAGCCTCGGCGGCCAGCACCGGGTTGCGCTTGCCGGGGATCGACGACGACCGGCCGCGCCCGGCCGCAGCTGGCTCGGCTGCCTCGGCCACCTCCGGTTGCATCAGCAGCGCCACGTCCCCCGTGACCTTCGCCGCCGTGGCGGCGACGATCGCCAAGGACGAGCCGAGCTCGGCGACCCGCTGCCGGGCCGTGTGCCAGGCCATGGTCGGCACTGCCAGGTCGAGGCGGTCGGCGAAGCGCTCGACCACGTCGACGGCCCGGTCGCCGTAGGCGGGGGTCGTGCCGACCGGCCCGCCGAGCTGGACCGCCGGCACGAAGCGCCGGAGCCCGGCCGCAGCGTCGAGGAGCCCGACCAGCCAGCCGGCCGCCTTGAACCCGAACGTGATCGGCGGGGCGTGCTGCAGCAGCGTGCGGCCGATCATGCGGGTGGCGCGATAGCGGCCGGCGAGCGCCGCCGCGGCATCGGCGGCGGCGGCGAGGTCGGTGTGCACGATCGCGATCGCGTCACGGGCGACGAGCTGGGCCGCCGTGTCGAGGATGTCCTGGCTCGTCGCGCCGTGGTGCAGCCACCCGGCGTCGTCGCCGCCGAGGCGGCTGTGGACCTGCTCGACGAGCGGGATCACCGGGTTGGCGCCGTCGCGGGCCGCCCGCCCGAGGGCGGCGACGTCGATGCCGTCAGGCCGGCAGGCGGCGGCCACTCGTTCGGCCACGTCGGCGGCGACCAGCCCGACGTCGGCCAGCGCCCGGCTCAGCGCGGCCTCGGCGTCGAGCATCGCGGCGATCCACCTGCGGTCGGCCGTGGCGGCGAGCAGGCTGTCGGTCGTCAAGGTCGAGGCGAACAGCTCACCACGCAAGGAACACCGTCTCCTGCTCGCCCTGCAGGTGGACGTCGAACCGGGCTGACGTGCGGGCCGCATCGACGTCGGCGAGCAGCGTGGCGCGGCGTTCCGGGGCCAGCGTGTCGAGCAGCGGGTCCGGACCGCCGGCGAGGTAGGCCCGGGTCAGCACGCGCTGGAGCAGGCCGCGGGCGAACACGCTCAGCTCCACGTACGGCTGCCCGCCGTGGGTCGAGGGTTCGACGCGGATCCGGTACGAGCCGTCGGGGACGGTCATCGACCGCCGCAACGACCCCCGGCTGACGGCTTCGACGACGGCGTCGGGCACACCGTTGCCGTCGCCGTCGAGCACCTGCCCGTGGAGCACGACCGATCCACCTCCGACGCCATCGAGCCAGCGCAGCCCGATGGCGAAGAACGGCCCGACGGTCTGCGACGGCGTCTCGCTCATGTCGGGTCCGCCGGCGTGGGGGACCGGCCACCGACGACGATGTCGAATCGGAATCCGAGGGCGTGGCCCGGCTCGGTGACATCGAGGTCGAACGCCGACACCAGCCGCTGGCGCGCCGCTGGATCGGCGACGGCACCGAAGATCGGGTCGTAGTCGAGAAGGGGATCGCCCGGGAAGTACATCTGGGTCACCAGCCGGTCGATCGCCCGCCGGCCGAACACGGAGAAGTGGAGATGCGCCGGTCGCCACGCGTTCGGATGGTTGGCCCACGGATACGCGCCGGGCTTGATCGTCACGAAGCGGTACGTGCCGTCGGCAGCGCTGAGGCACCGCCCGCCGCCGGTGAAGTTGGGATCGAGCGGCGCGCCGTGGTCGTCGGCGACGTGGGCGTAGCGGCCGGCGGCGTTGGCCTGCCACATCTCGATCAGCTGCCCGCCGATCGGCTCGCCGTCGCCGTCGAGCAGGCGGCCGGTGACGATGATCCGCTCGCCGATCGGCTCGCCGTCGTGCTGTGCCGTCAGGTCGGCATCGTCATCGAGCGTGAACCGAGGCGCCGGGGCGTCGTCAACGGGCCGCGGCACGAGGGCCTGGAGCGGCGCCCGCTTCGCCGTCGACCGGTAGGCGGGAAACAGGTACGGCGGATCGAGCGTCACGCTCTCATCGTCCCTCATCGTCCCGCGTCCGCGGTCGCCGGCCCGAACGGGAACCCGACGTAGTTCTCGGCGAGGTTCGTCGCCGCCGCCCGCGAGCCGGTGACCAGTGCCAGCTCCGCCAGCTGCAGCCGGCGCTGGAACGGATCGTCACCGAAGCGATGGGTCATCGAGGTCATCCAGGACGAGAAGTGCTGGGCCCGCCAAACCCGCCCGAGGCACGCCGGCGTGTAGTCGTCGAGCCGCTCGGGTCTGCCTCCGACCAGCACGTCGTCGAGGATGTCGGCGAGCACGGCGACGTCGGCGATCGCCAGGTTCATCCCCTTGGCCCCGGTCGGCGGGACGATGTGCGCGGCGTCGCCGGCGAGGACCAGGTTGCCGTGGCGCATCGGGGTGGCCACCACGGCGCGCATCGCCGTGATGCCCCGGTCGAGGATCGGGCCGCTGTTCAGCGTGAACCCGTCGGCGGTCGGGAGGCGCCTGCCGAGCTCGTCCCAGATGCGGTCGTCGGACCAGGCGCCGAGGTCCTCGTCGGCCGGGACCTGTAGGTAGAGGCGGGTGATCGACGGCGTCCGCATGCTGTAGAGGGCGAACCCGCGCTCGTGGTTGGCGTAGATCAGCTCGTGCTGGGTGGGCGCCGCCGCGGCGAGAATGCCGAGCCAGGCGAACGGATACGCCCGCTCTGCGACCTGCAGGCCGGGCACGGCGTCGCGGCACACGCCGTGGAAGCCGTCGCACCCGGCGATGATGCGGGCGCGCAGCTCGTGGCGCTCGCCGCCGAGCCGGTAGCGCACGCCCGGCGTGTCCGACGTGACGTCGACCGGTTCGACGTCGAGCGCCTCGAAGACCACCTCGCCGCCGGCCGCGAGGCGGGCGGCGATGAGGTCCTTGACGACCTCCTGCTGGCCGTAGACGGTGATCGAGCGACCCGTCAGCTCGAGGAAGTCGATCCGGTGACGGTGGCCGTCGAACGCCAGCTGAACGCCGCGATGGCTGAGCCCCTCCCGGTCGAGGCGGCCGGCTAGGCCGAGGCTGCGCAGCAGCTCGACGGTCGGATGCTCCAGGACGCCGGCGCGCACCCGGTGCTCGACGTAGTCGCGGTCGTGCAGCTCGAGCACCACGCAGTCGATGTCCCTGGCTGCCAGCAGGTGCGACAGGACGAGCCCGGCCGGTCCGGCGCCGACGACCGCCACGTCGGTGCGTCGCGCTGTCATGCCGCGCCGCGGTCCATCTGGGTGGCCGTGGTCTCACCGCGCCTTCTGGGTGGCGCCAGTCTCGGATCTGAGACTGGCGCCACCCAGAAACGGGCTCGCCTTCGCTCGCTCCGCTCGCTCATGCCGGGCCGGCGAGGAACGCGAACAGGTCGGGCAGGGCGGCGGGGTCCTGGAGGAAGAACAGGTGCCCGCCCTCGTACAGGCGCAGCTCGGCGTCCGGGATCCGCTCGGCGATCGCCACGCTGTTCGCTGGTGGGGCGATGCCGTCGTAGCGCCCGGCAGCGACGAACGTGGGGCACGACACGAGCTGCAGGCGGTCGCAGACATCGTGGTGGCGGCGGGCCTCGAGCTGGCCGAACTCGCCGCGCCGCTGCTCGTCCGACTTCGGCTCGCCCGCCTGCCCGCCACGCATGTCGACCAGCGCCCGATCCCGCGGGTGCGACGCCAGCCAGTCAGGCGTGAATCGGGTGTCGACCAGCGTCACGCCGATCGCCGCCTGCTCGGCCGGGGGCAGGGTCACCAGCTCGTGCAGCGGGTACGACGCCAGGTCCGGCCCCCCCGGCGACGTGCACAACAGGGCCAGGCGGGTGATCCGTTCGGGGTACGTGACGGCGAGCTCCTGGGCGACCATCCCGCCGAAGCTGACGCCGACGACCGCGCAGCGCTCCCAACCGACGTGGACGAGCAGGGCCGCGGCGTCGGCGGCGTACTGCGCCATCGTGAACGGGGTGGGCGGGATCGTCGTGCGACCGAGGCCGCGCTGGTCGTGGGCGAGCACGTCGAAGCGCCGGCGAAACTGCTCGATGAGCGGCGCGCTGGACTGCAGCGTGGCGCCGGAGCCGTTGCAGAACAGCAGCGGCGGGCCGTCGCCACCCCGCTCGTAGTACACGTCGATCCCGTTGAGTCGCGCCGTGGGCACGGCGCGACGTTACGTGGGCGTCGGTTCGGCGGCGATCCATTCCGGGGTAGGAACGCTCATCGGGAATGCTCCCAGGCGTCCCGTGGCGCGGATGCAGGCCTCGGTCGTGTGGCGCGGGCTGAAGCCGGTCTGGGCGAGCGCGGTCGTGTCGACGCAGCGCCCGAAGCGGATGACCCCGGCGAGACTCTCAGGTACGACCGGCGCGCCGAGCTCGACGAGCGCGCCAGCGAAGCCGTCCGGCACGATCAGCGCCGGCACGGCTGGCCGGCCGATCAGCCGCGCCGTGCTGCGCCACGTGACGACGCCGCTGGCAGCGACGTTGAGCGTGCCCACCAGCTCGCGAGCGGCAGCGTGGTCGATCGCGGCCATCGCGTCGTCGACGTGCAGGACCTGGACCGGCGGGTCGTATCCGGCCACGAACGGCACGAGCTGTCGCTGCCACAGCGACGCCAGGGGGCTCGAGATCCCGGTGCCGGCGAGATCCGCCAGCCGGAGGATGGCGACGTTGATGTGCGGCTGGTGCTCGGCCACATCGAGCAGGTAGTCCTCGGCCTCGACGACCAGGGCCGCCGCCGAGTCCCGGCGCGGCCGCAGCGGCTCGTCCTCCCGCCTCCACTGCGGCGTCGAGCTGCGGGCGGGATAGACCTCGGTCGACGAGACGGCGACGACGACCCGCACCGGCGAGTGACGGGCGCTGATCGCGGCGGTGAGTTGCTGGGTCGAGATCACGTCTGGCGCTTCGCGGGTCGCGACGCCCGACCGGCTGGGACACATCCCGGCGTGGACGATGGTGTCGACCATCGTGTCGTCGATCAACTGGGTGAGGGACTGGCCGTGGCCGTGAAACCCGTTGGAGCTGTGCCCGACCAGCCCGCCGCGAACATCGACGCCCACGACCGCGTCCACGCTGTCGCGGCGGCCGAGGCGCGCCGTGATCCGCCGACCGAGGGGGGTCGAGGCCCCGGTCACCAGCACCCGCCGCATCGTCACGCCACCCTCGACGCCGCGCTGGGACGTCGCATCCGGTCGAGCTCGTCCTGCAACGTCCCGCGTACCAGCTCGGCCCAGTCGGCGACCAGCCGGCGGTTGTACACGTCGAGGCCGGCTGGCGTCTCGAGGTCGACGGCCGGCAGGATGCGCGCCCGGATCTTGACCGGCCAGGGGATCGTGGTCGCGGTGATCGGCACCCGTACGCCGTCGGTGATGTCGATCGTGAACAGCGCCGGCATCGCCTCCTCGGTTCCGGTGACGGCGACCGGCAGCACCGGCACGCCGGCGCGCATGGCGACCTCGATGAAGCCGCCGCGGCCGAAGCGTTGCAGCTGGTAGCGCTCGGAGAACGGCTTGGAAGTCCCCTTCGCGCCCTCGGGGAACACGAGGACCAGGTGTCCCTCGTCGGCCAGCAGGCGGTGGGCATTGGCCGGGTTGGCGACGACGCCGCCGTTGCGGGCGAGGAAGCTGCCCACGAACGGGGCCTCGCGCAGCACCCAGTGGTGGAGCGCGTAGAGGGGACGGCCGGTGGCCCGCTCGACCCCGTGCATCAGCAGCGCCCCATCGACCGGCATCGCGCCGGCGTGGTTGGCGACGAGCAGTGCCCCACCGGTGGTGGGGAGCTGCTCGACACCGTCGAGCTCGACCCGGAACCAGTGGTCGTACACCGGTGCCATCAACCGCCTGACCACCCCGCGGACGCGCTCGGAGCGTCCCCAGCCGTCCGCATCACCCGTTGCCGAGATCACGAGCGTCCTGCCAGCCGGCGACCACTGAGGTCGGAGATCGTGATCGCCACGAAGCGGTCGCGCCCCTGCGGCGCCCATGCGCGCAACGGCAAGGCGAGCGTTCGCTCGTCGGCCTCCAGGCGGGAGAGCGGTCCGCTGGCGACGACGCTCCACCCTCGGTGGTCGA
Source organism: Ilumatobacteraceae bacterium (assembly GCA_044867195.1). GTDB lineage: Bacteria > Actinomycetota > Acidimicrobiia > Acidimicrobiales > Ilumatobacteraceae > JALZMG01. Next base: position 2,945 of record JBIOUO010000333.1, on the reverse strand, counting down.
CGTTGCGGCTGCCGTCGATCTCGAACGTCGCCAGCCGACCGTCTCCCGCTGCCTGCCACAGCGAGCCAGCGCCGGTGCGGATCACGATGCGGTCGCCGTCGAGGACGAAGTTCACCGGCCGCACGACGGGTGGCTCGCCGGGCAACGCGATGCGGCCCACGCCGCCATGCTCGAGCAGCCGCCTGCACTCGTCGGTGTCGAGCACGTCGAGTCCGGCCTGATCGACGGTCTCGGCGCGTTCGGCCACGGGCCAATGATGCGCGAGGCGGGCGCCGGTCGAGCAGGGTCGAAGGTCCCGACGTGGCGTCAGCGACACGTCCGGCTCGATCTGGCCGCGCTTTGGTGCCCGATCGGGCCCGAATCGGCTGACAGTTCGGCCCGATCAGGCCGCCTCGGCCGGTGACGTGTACGATTGGTGTATGGCCCGGGTCCGCACGAACATCGAGATCGAGGACAGCTACGTGCAGCGGATCATGCGCCGGCATCGCCTGCGGACGAAGACCGAAGCGGTCGACCTGGCACTACGGACTCTGGCCGCCGAACCGATGACCCTCGACGAGGCGCGCGCGATGGAGGGGTCGCACTCGATCGGCACGATCCCGCGCGACCAGCGACCTCGCGGACTCGTCGAGTGATCCTCGTCGACAGCTCGGCGTGGGTGGAGTACGACCGGGCGACCGGGAGCCCCGCCCATCGGCGGGTGAGGAGTCTCCTCGACCGCCCCAGCGAGATGGCGGTCAACGAGCCGGTGATCGCCGAGGTCGCGGCGGGGGCGCGAGACGACGAGCGGGAGCACGCGCTGCGTTCTCTGCTTGCCCGATTCGAGCTGCTTCCGTTCGACAGCCCCGCCGACTTCGACGGGGCGGCGACGATCTATCGCCGCTGCCGGCAGTCGGGGGTCACTCCACGCGGGCTGATCGACTGCTTGATCGTCTCCGTCGCGTTGCGATTCGACGTCCCCGTGCTCGCCCATGACGCCGATCTCGCACGCATCGCTGGGGTCGTGCCCCTCCGGCTCGACAAGGCGAGCCTGCGGCCGGCGTGAGCGACCGGCGAGGTCCGGCCACGCTCGGCGTGATCAGCCGAAGCGGGCGATGAGGTCCTTGCCGATGCCGGCCAACTCGTCGGGCGGGGCGGCGGCGACGACCATGTGGGTGACGCCGAGCTGGGCGAGCTGCTCGATGCGCTCATCGAGCTTCGGCCCCGGACGCCCGCCGCCGCTGTAGAGCTCGATCGCGTCCGGGTCACGACCGGCGGCTTCGGCCTCGGCACGGACGATGGCGAACAGCTCGGCCAGCTCCTCGTTCGTCCCGCCGCCCGGGAAGAAGCCGTCGCCGCGCCGCCCGGCCCGCCGTGCCGCCGCCGGCGAGTGGCCGCCGATCACGATCGGCACCGTGCCGTGAGCTGGCCGGGGACGCATGATGCAGCGGTCGAACGACACGAAGCGGCCCCCGACCGTCGACTGCTCAGGGTGGCCACTCGGCGACCACAGCTCGCGCAGGACGTCGATGTACTCGTCCATCCTCGCCCCGCGCTCGTTGAACGGGACGCCGAGGGCCGCGAACTCCTCGGCCAGCCACCCCACGCCGACGCCGAGCACGACCCTCCCGCGTGACAGGTGGTCGAGGGTCGCGATCTCCTTGGCCGCGACGACGGCATTGCGCTGCGGCAGCACGAGCACGCCGGTGGCCAGCTTGATCCGCTCGGTGTGCGCCGCTGCCCATGTCAGCCAGATCAACGGGTCGGGCAAGTCGAACACCTCCGCGCCACCTGCCATCTTCCCGCTCGGATCGTACGGATACTGGGACTCGTAGCCGGACGGCACGACGACATGCTCGACGGCCCACAGCGAGTCGAAGCCCCCGGCCTCGGCGGCCTGGGCGACGGCGATCGCGCCGCGTGGCGACGATCCGAATCCCGTGTTGGCGAACATCACCCCGAACTTCATGTCGGGCAGCATTGCAGGCGGCCGTACGGAGGCCGGCGGAGTGCCGGTCGAAGAGGACGCCACCGCAGGGCGCGTCAGACCACGGTCATGCCGGCGTGCTCGGCGCCGGCCCGGAGCTCGTCGAGCTCGAACGCCTCGGCTGGACCGACGGCTCCGCTGCGCTGCAGCCCACCGGCGGCCGCTCGGGCCGCGGCCCACGCCAGCACGGCCGCCGTGAGCTCGTAGGGATCGGGGCCGTCGAGGCGCACCTCCGCCACGTTGGCGCCGCCCTGGTCGAGGACGCGAGCCAGCGCGCCGGCCCGGTTGTGACGCCGAGCGCTCTTGCCCGGACCACCGGTCGAGCCCCGCGACACCATCGACCAGGCCGACTCCACGAGGCGCCCGAGGGGCTTGACGGTCTGTGCCGGCGCCATCGCGTCCGAAGCGGCCCGGATCTGCCAGGTCTGCGCACCGGGGACGCCGAGATAGACGCGGACGTCGCGCAGCGTGGGGTGGAGGCGAGGCAGCGAGAGGTGCTCGGACCCGGAGATCGACAGGCCGGCGCCGTCTCGCCCCTGCCACCGGAACGTCGAGACCCGAGCACCTTGACGCTCGCTGGCCAGGCGGCCGTCGCGATAGGCGAATCCGGGCCGCAGCATGACGCCGATGCTCGACGCCATCGTGCCGCCGCTCGCCCCGGAGCCGCCCGCCACGTAGAAGACCTCGACGCGTGCTCCAGGCCGCCCGCTCTCGGCGGCCTCATGAAGCGCCAGGGCGGCGGCGAGGTTCCCAGGCACGAAGTCGTAGCCGAACGCCGGCACCAGTGTGCAGTCCGCCCGTTGCGCCCGCGGTCCGTACTCCTCGAACGCACGCCGGATGAACGGTCCTTCTCCGGTGGCGTCGAAGTAGTGGGCACCTGCGTCCACCGCAGCCTCCAGCGCGGCGTCGCCGAAGCGCAGGTAGGGGCCGACGGTGGTCACCAGCACGTCGCCCCGCTCCACCAGCGCGCGCACGGAGG
>JBIOUO010000332.1:0-34112 GCA_044867195.1 Ilumatobacteraceae bacterium | reverse complement strand
CTTCGGCCCATCTCGTAACGCTCGTAATGTGCGGCATGGGGTGCGGAAGGATCGCGAGGGCTGCACTTGGGTGATGCCGGCCTCGCGCGCGGGCTCACGCTGGTCACTGCGATCAGGTGCAGTCAGCTCATGTCGGGCAGCCATGGATGGTCGGGGTACATCGTGGTGACCGTGGTGCGGAGCCACGATCGTGCGTGCTCGGCGAGCAGCGGCCATGCTGCGTTGAAGTCGAGATCATCCTTGGGCGTCCGCCACTTCGCCTTGTGTGTGAGGACGATCTCGGCCCGGGCGAATCGCACGCCGTCGTCATCGACCCACGTCACGTCGCTCAGTGCCATCGTCACCCTCGGATCGTGTCGCCACACCCAGCGCCCGGCACGCTCGTCAGCGACGATGAAGTCGACCTCCCACGGCGACAGCGCATGGCGTCGGACCGACAGCTGCTGTGCCTCTGCGGGCACGTCGACGCGCCCGTCGAGCATCGGTGACAGCGCTCCTGCGGCGTTCGCCCACACCTGGTACTCGGCGGCCAGGATCGGCAGCAGACGGGCCGTGTCAGAACGGAGAACGGCGACGTTGATGTCTTCGTGGTCCGCACGCCGGCGAAGCGTTCGATCGCGTGGCCGCCAACGATCCACCACGGCGCCTCGAAGTCAGTCAGCAGGCTGACAACGCCACTGATGTCGAGCGGCAACCATGGGCCGTACCACCGCGCGAACTCGGCGTCGTCCACACCGCCAGCATCACACCGACAGCCGTCGCCAACCGCGCGGCGACCGCCGTCCACGCGTCGCCGAAAGTGATCGCAGCGCCGACCGACGACCCGGCAAGGCGCGGCCACGCCCGTTCTGCTGCCCTGCCGAGGGGATCCAGTTCATCCCGCATCGAGACAAGCGCCAGCCGCGGTCCGTGGACGCTGGCGTCCAGCGCGCCCGAGCCGTTCGGTACCCGCAGCGGGAGCTGACGTGGTCGACGTCGTCGCTCCACAACGAATCCTCCATCAGGGCATTATGCGCACGCAGCTTCCTCCGTCTGGACCACCTGTCGTCGAGCATCCATCGCGGCGAGTGACGTGGCGGTCTTGGTTGAGGAGCCAGACTGAGGTTCAGCGGAGGCCGGTCTGAGCGGCGCCGTCACGTGGACCTGAGGAAAGGGGTGACCATGGCTCGCTTCGCCGACGTGTTCAAACTCGACCGCAAGGGTTTTCGCTGGGGTCGGGCGGTTGTGGCGGTGGCGATGCTCCTCATTGTTCTTGTCGTCCTCATCGCCCTCGACCAGGAGCGCTACGCCCTCAGCGTGATCTTCGGGGCGTTGTTCGTCGGGCTGAGCGACCCCGGAGGCGACTACGGGTACCGCGCGGCGGCGATGGCACTTGTTGGCGTCGTCGGAGCTGTCCTCACGTTCTGGGGCTATGCGCTCGGGGACGAGGGGTGGGGGCTCGTCGTGGCCTCGGTGTTCGTCGTCACCCTCGCCGCGGGGTTGTCGATGAAGTTCGGGAGCCACCGTTTCCTCGCCGCGCTGTTGCTCAATGTCTGGTTCCTCATCGCATTGGCCGAGCCGGTCAACTCCGCCCTGGATGGTGTCAAGGTCGACGCATGGTCACAAACAGTGGCGTGGCTCGCCGGGTCGGCGCTGTGGATCGCGGTGACCTTCGCCTCGTGGCTGATCCAGGGACGGGTAACGCGTCCGCAGCCGATCGCCGAGCTCCCCGGGGACAAGACGACGACCACCCTGACACGACCGATGATCCTGTTCGCCGTGATCCGCGCCGTGGCCGTCGCAGCCGCGACGGCGATCGCGTTCGGGTTTCATTCCCCGAACGCCGACTGGATGCCGATCGCCACGCTCGTCGCGATGAAGGGAACACTGCAGCAATCGGCATTGGTCGCCGGTCAGCGGCTCGCTGGCGCGATCGTCGGCGCGCTCGTCGCCGCAGTCTTTCTCCTCAGCGTGGACAACAAGCACGCGCTCGCAGTGATCGTCATTGTCCTCGGCGGGTTGGCGGTGGCCATCCGATTCGCGAGCTACGCCTGGTACTGCGCGGCCATCGCAGGAGCCGTCCTCATCGGCATGGACGTCTCAAATCCCACGAACCTCGCCGATGAGGGGCGGCGGGTGCTCTTCACGCTGATTGGTGTCGCGATCGCCGTGCTCGTCATGTACTTGGCGAACGTGATCCAAAAGCGCGCCGCCGCCTCTCGACCACGCACGCCCGCGGTAGCCAGCTAAGCCGAGGCGCGCCCGACCTGCCGCTCGGTGCGCTGGTGAGCAGGCTGGCAAGCACATCGCCCGCGCCATAACGCCGCCCGTAATCACGCGGTCCGGGCCGTCGGCGGCCGACTACTTCGGCCCGACTCGACACGAATGGCAATCACGCCGAGGTGGACCTGGCGGCCGGGCCTTCGGTGGCCCAACGGCGACGCCGGGTCGACGTGGCGACTGCACCAAGCCGTCGTTCGGGCCCGCCCTTCACGCATGAGTGCTTGACGTGCTTGCTGTGGTTTGCGTCGTACGCGGTGCCGAACGCGCGTGGGACATCCCGACCGCGCACCTGGAGGCGGGCTCCATTGAGTCACGAGGGTGTCCTGACTGGGTGAGGCACCCGCAGTCGGTGCCATCGACCCCGGCCGCCGCCCCTGCCTCCATTTCGGGTCGAGGGCGTCCCGGACCAGTCAACCCGCCTGTGGGAGTTCGATCACATGGTCGACAACGCGGAACGAATAGGTCCTCCGGCTGCCGTTATCGATCTCAGCGACCACTCGGTATCCGCCAGCCTTCGGGAACCGGACTTCACCCGTGATGGCGAGTGCCGACCGACTGTCCGAGCCGTGGGGCTTGCCGGGCGGTCGGCCGACCTCCAAGTCGACATGTGTCTCCAGGAGCCTGGTCTGACCGTCTTCGTCTTCCATTCGGACGGACACAGACTGTCGTGTGTTGGTCTCCGTCCACGGGACGATGACCGACAGAGCGATCGCGAGGTGCTGCGGCTTCGCCTGCCCGTCGGCGGGGTATGTGCGGGTGACGGTGTCCCACTCCGCGCCGCTCACGTAGAGGAGCCCATTTTGTACCTCCGCGTGGTTGGCCAGGGTCAGAAGGGCGACTTCAGACATGTCTCGGTCGGGACAGCTTCACCCAGGTCCCAAGGGGGTTGTCGTACGATGTCGGACGGAGTATACATCAGGGGCAGTGGGACGGTGTGGATCGCCGAGTGGGAATGGGATGATGCGAACCTGGACGAGCTGGCCAGGCACGGAGTCAACCGTCGGACGGTTCTTCACGTTGCCACGGAGGCACCGAGGTTTCGCCGGAGCAAGAAGGGCCGTGCAGCCAGCCACCAGATGATCGGACCCGACAGAAGTGGTCAGCTCTGGACCATCTGTATCGCAAACGTCTATGGGGAGCGTTGGCGCGCGGTGCCGGCTGGCCATCCGAGGCGCCCGAACGAGCGTGGTACCAACGGGCTGGAGGAGGACGAGGTGAGTGATGCGCAGGAGCTCTACGAGCACACGGCCGACAACGATGAGTGGGAGGAGGAGCCGGCGGACATCTCTGTGCGTCCGAGCACGACAGAGGTCGTCTCGTTTCGCATCGCCAGCGATGAGCTGGACCGGGTGCAGAGTGCTGCAGCTCGCGATGGAGTGTCCCTGTCGGTCTTCATCCGTTCGGCGCTTCATCAGGCGGTGGCCGGCGGCCCCACGGCTGCGCTCGATGATGTCTGGATTGGCGCCATCAAGGTGATCCTTGGACCAGAGTGGCGGCGGGTTTCAAGGCCCTCGGCAAGCAGCGCCCCCGAGAGGCCCCCCACGTACCAGGTCGTCCCGAACTATCCGCCCTCGTCGCAGAACGTAACAAGCAGTGAAGGCGCAGCGCGACTGGACGACACGCCGCGCCTGCCGCTCAATTGCTGATCGGTCGAGTCGATTCAGCACGCGCTCACGATCTGAGGATCAAGCTGCGGTGTCGACAGACCCCGCGTCGCGAACGGGCACCGCCCCTGCCGGCCGCCCGTCACCAGAATCTGATCTCGCCGAGCGCGGGCACCTTGTCGAGGCTCGACCCCAACGCGTGCTCGCGCGAGTCACGTTCGTCGGCGTTCCCCAGCCCCCGTCGCCTGACGCGACAGATCAGGACGCATAATCCCGCCCAGATCGCGGTGGCCAACCGAGCACTTCGCCCCTCTTCGCGCGCTCGATACCGCGCGGTGAGCGTCAACGGCGGAGGGGGCGTGGTCGAGCGGTGTCGTTCGGGCGCAACGGGCACCGTGTCCCCGTCGTGGGGCGGCACCCGAGCGGGCAGGGAGGCCAGGGCAGTCGGAGGGAGTTCCACCCGCCTCGTCGCCGGAGGATCGTTAGGTCGCGTCGGCCATGCGTGCAGGCGGTCGACTGCTTGAAAGCGCGAGCGTGGCCTAGCCTACCGGCGTTTCGACGCGCGCCAGGGCTACGTGGTGGTCTTCCTCGGCCCGGCGCTTGAAAGCGCGAGCGTGGCCTACCGGCGTTTCGACGGGTCGCTGTGGAGCGGCGAACTGTGCGTTTCCGGCCGCGTGTAACCGGACGCCAATGCGGCGGCCGACTTCGACGGTATTCCGGCGACGTCGAGCAGCATGCTGTCTTGAGCGAAGGTGCCGGCGTCAACCCGGGGTTGATGGCGCGGTGGTCGGATCGCTGATGAGGATCCCGTTCTCGATGGCGAACAGGGCGGCGGCTCCGCGGGTCGAGACGCCGATCTTGCCGTAGATGTGCTGTACGTGGTGGTCGGCGGTCTTCGGTGAGAGCACGAGCCGGTCGGCGATCTCGCGTGTCGTGAGTCCGAGCGCGAGCAGTCGCAGGACGTCGACCTCGCGCGGTGTGAGCCCGGCTGGGTGCGGCGCCCGTTGCGCTCGTCGATGCCCGGCGGCGGCGAGCACACGTTCCACGGCCTCCCCGTCGAGTGTGTGTTCGGTCGCCATCGCGCGAAGCGCGTCGGCGGCCTCTTGCGGGCTGCGCGAGGGTCGGTGTGGGCGGTCCGAGACCATCGCCTGGTAGCAGTCGGCGGCGGCGAGGGCGCGTTGGGTGCGGTCGAGCTGGCTACCGGTCGACCTGCGGTGGTAGCCGCTGCCGTCGAGCCGTTCGTGTGAGCTGCAGGCGATCGCGGCTAGCGGCGCGGTGAAGGGCAGGCGACGCAGTAGCTGGTCGGTCACCAGCGTGTGGTGCTCTGCGCGGTCGCGCTCATCGCGGGTGAACGTGGTCGGTTTGTCCCAGATGTTGTTCGGCACGGCGACGCGTCCGAGATCGTGGACCAGCGCGGCGGCCTCGCCGGCGGAGCCAGTCGCTTCGCGCATCAGCTCGGCGACGGCGCGGGAGTGTCCGGCGAGCCAGGGCGACTTGAGATCGGAGAAGTCGGCGATGACGAGCAGCGCCTCGTGGATCTCGTCGTCGTCGAGTGGCGGTTCGATCGGTGAGATGGCGAGCGCGGTGTCCCACGGGTCGATGTCCTCCACCTTCGCCCACCACGCATGAGCATCATCGAGCGCGACGTCGGCCAGGGTCGGGTCGTACGCTTTGCCGCGTCGTCGGCGGATGGTCGCGAGGGCGCGGTCGATGCCCTCGATCCGTGCGAGCACTTCGAGTTCTTGACTGAGTTGGGCGATCCGCATCGGTCGTGGGATCTGGGGTCCGTTGCGACCCAGGGGCAGGCCGCGCCCGTTCCAGCGCTCGAAGCTGGTGGCCAGCGCGACGCGCACGTCGTCATCGAGCCCGAGGCGTTTGCCGAACGCGTCGGCGACCTCGCAGGCGGTGCGGAAGTTGAGTTCCGCCGCCTTCTTGCCACCTGACAGCACGGCCAGGATCGACCGCAGGCGGGCGACGCCGGCGGTTCCCGGCCCGGCATGGGTGACCATCAGGCGCATCATGTCGAGCGGGCTGGCGAAGTCGAGCTGCAACGACTCGGCGCGCATCTCGATCTCGTCGCCGAACACGACCGACATGTCGAACGCGTGCCCGGTGCAGCCGAGGAACCGCAGCGCTGACGTCCACCACACCGTCGCCCGCTCACGAGCATCGAGCCCCGCCGCCGTCGCCAGGTGCTGACCGAGCACCGTCGCCCGCAGCTGCGCACCCGCTGGCTGCGCGAACGCATGATCCTGGGCGACGGCGAGCAGCGCGGCGACCTCGGCCCGCCTCAGCGCCGCTCCCACGGAGCAGAACCGTAGATCGGGAGTTCTCCCGATGCCATCGACCACGCCGTGGGCGCACGCTACGGCCATGACGACCACTCTCACTCACAACCAGCAAAACCTCGAAGCGGTCCAGCGACTCTACGCCGCCTACGGGCGGGGCGACCTCGTCGGCGTGCTGGCCGAGCTCGCCGACGACGTCGACTGGGCCGCCGAGGCGGCATGCCGCAGCGTCCCGTGGTACGGCTCGTTCCTCGGCAAGGCAGCGGTGCCCGAGTTCTTCGCCGCGATGGCCACGAACGTCGACATCTCCGAGTTCGACCTCATCGGGTTCGCCGCCAACGGCACCGATGTCGTCGCCACGGTGCACTGGACCTACACCGTGAAGGCCACCGGGAAGACGGCCTCGATGTACATGCAGCACTGGTGGCGGCTGGCCGACGGACGCGTCGTGTTCTTCCGCGGGTCCGAGGACAGCGAGCAGTCGGCCGCGGCCTTCGCGTGACGGCCATGTCGACGTTCATCACGAAGCTCGACGCCGGCGGTAGCGGGATCCGTGTCGCCGTCAAGGACATCATCGACGTCGCCGGCGTCGTCACCACGGCCGGCTGCCGCGCGGTGGCCGATCGCGCCGAGCCGGCGACCCGCGACGCCTCGTGCCTGGCCGGGTCACGCGGCGTCGGCGCGCGTCTCGTCGGCAAGGCCAACCTGCAAGAGCTGGCGATGCTGCCGATCGGCACGAACCCGTGGTTCGGCACCCCGATCAACCCGCTCGACGCCGAGCGCATCCCTGGCGGCTCCTCGAGCGGGTCTGCGGTCGCCGTCGTCACCGACCAAGCCGATGTCGCGTTCGGGTCGGACACCGGCGGCTCGATCAGGATCCCGTCGGCGTGTTGCGGCACCGTGGGGCTGAAGACGACCCACGGCCGCATCCCGCTGGACGGAGTCTGGCCCCTCGCGCCCAGCCTCGACACCGTCGGCCCAATGGCGACAACTGTCGCCGGAACGGTCGCCGGCATGCAACTGCTTCAGCCCGGCTTCACTCCGGCCCCCACGGCGGCGGGAACCATCGGCCGTATCCGCACCAACGGCGACCCCGCCATCGAGGCAGCGATCGACGCGGTGCTCGCCGCGGCCGGGTTCGACGTCGTCTCGCTCGAGTGGGATGGGCTCGAGCTCGGCGGCCAGGCGTTCATCGGCATCTTCTTCAGCGAGGTATGGGACGTCGATCACGCGCTCGTCGCTGAAGCAGCCGACGCCATCAGCGACGACACCAAGCAAGCGATCGCGTTCGCCGACACGGTCCGCGGTGGCGTCGCCCACGCCCGACGGTTGCATCAGGCGGTGCGGGCGTCGCTGAGTGAGCTGTTCGACCAGGTCGAGCTGCTCGCCCTGCCGACACTCCCGACCCTGCCGCCCCGCCTCGACGAGATTTCCAGCGAATCGCTGTTCAACACCTGCATGCAACTGGTGGCCCACGTCGCCCCGTTCAACGTCGCCGGCGTCCCGTGCACCGCCCAACCCGTGCCGGTCCACGGCAGCAGGATCCCGGCAAGCCTGCAGCTCGTCGCCCCGCACGGCGGTGAGGAACTGCTCCTCGCCACTGCCGCAACCATCGAGGCAGCGACGCAGTGACTCCAGGCATCGCAGTGCGGGCACGCGTCCCCGGGTCGGAGCGTGCGCGGGAGACCGATCGCGTACGGCGATCCGAAAGGGGCATTGGCTCGGCGACAGCGCCGCGCGTGCTTGCTGATGCCAACGCATCGGCTCCGCTTACCCGCCGGTCGAGGTAAGAGGCAACGCCGGTCTCATCTCACAACAAAACCGCGCTCATTAGTCCGAGGTTCCAGGACTTGAGGGCCGAGCACTTTGGCCCTACTCGTTGGGCTCGTAATCACGCCGCGTCCACGTGGGTGTCGGAGGTTCGGTGGTGGGGCGGCACCGCCGGGCCCGCGCTACGACTGCGCCGGATCCGTCGATCGGCACCCCCGCCGCCGCCTGACTGGACTCACCGCGCTTCTCGATTAGGGCAATATGTGCGTTTCGGAAGGCGTAGCCGGATGCGTCGTTGCGGCGCGTCGGCGCGGGTACCAGGAGTGCGAGCACTTCGGCCCGTGTCGGGGCGATCGTAACGCTCGACGTGGGCGCGCAGTGATCATTGAGTTGGCGGCGTGACCCGGCGTTCCTCATTGTGGCGTGGAGTCGGGTGCAGGGCAACAAGGGTGCACCTACCGCCGGCGTCGATGGAGTGGCTCCCCGCTCTATCGTGTTCGGTGTTGAGGCGCTGCTGACGGGCTGCGAGATGATCTCAAGGCCGGCCGGTTCGTTCCACAGCGGGTGCGGGAGAAGACGATCCCGAAGGCTCGGTGACGAGCTCGGCGAGGACATGGTCGTCGAGCGGCGGTATGAGCGGCATCGGCTCATTCCACCTTCTGCATGCTCCCGGCCTCGAATCCTCGGCGATTCCGACCGCACCGGGTACTCCAGCATCAAGCCGACGCGTCGATGCGCGACGAGCTCAGCGAGCTCGCCCCCGACACAACCGACGAGCTGCACATCCGGTGAGTCGGGCGCTCGCCGACACCAGCATCTTCATCGCCAACGAGAACGGCCGACCCCTCGCTCGCGCTGCGTTCCCGGACGAGATCGCCGTGTCGATCATCACCATCGGAGAGCTCCGCTCCGGCGTATTGGCGGCCGCCGACGTCACCACGCGCGACCGCCGCCTGAGCACGCTCCTGACAGCGCTCGACCTCCAGCCGCTTCCGGTCGACGAACGAACCGCAGCGGCCTGGGCACGGCTTCGCATCGCACTTCGCCGACACTCAGCCGCGCATGCCGGTCAACGACTCCTGGATCGCGGCGACCGCGCTCGCACTCGATGTTCCCGTGATGACGCAGGACGCTGACTACGTCGATGTTCCCGGATTGGACGTGATCCACGTCTGACGCCGAGACCACCGTGGAACGCCGGCGGCAGGACAACGATCAGAGTCGGGTGGCCACGCAGCCTCGAGACGGCGGTCCGGAACGTTGGCGGCCACCATTGAGGGGACGTCGTTCTCGGACGGAACGGCGGTCAACCGTATGGTGTGCGGCGATGAAGGTCAATCCCGACGCTGCCGGCCTCGACCGTCTCCGCTTGGCGCACCTGGACCGCCACCTACGCGAGCGCTACGTCGACGCCGGCAAGATCGCCGGCTGCCAGACGCTTGTCGCCCGCCGCGGCCAGGTGGGGTACTTCTCGTCGCTCGGCTTGATGGACGTCGAGCGCGGCAAGCCGGTGCGGGACGACACGATGTGGCGCATCTACTCGATGACCAAGCCGATCACCGGCGTGGCGCTGCTCACGTTGTACGAGCAGGGTCATTTCCAGCTGGCCGATCCCGTGCACCGCTTCATCCCCGAGTGGCGTGGCCAGAAGGTCGGTGAGCGCGCGTCCGATGGCTCGCTGAGCCTGGTGGAACCGCACCGCGCCGTGACCATACGCGACGTGATGATGCACACCGGCGGGCTCGGCTACGGGCTCGGCAACGCCGACCTCGATGTCGAGACGCTGCGCGCGCCAGTGCGGGGCCCCGTGCGGACCGACGCCACCCTCGAGGACCTGGCGCTGCGGTTGGCCGACGAGCCGCTGCGCTTTCATCCGGGCACGCGGTGGCTGTACTCGCTGGGCACCGACGTGTGCGCGCGCCTGGTCGAGGTCATCTCGGGACAGCGCTTCGACGACTACCTGCGGACCGTCATCTTCGAGCCGCTCGGCATGAAGGACACGGGGTTCGTCGTACCCGACTCCGAAATCGGCCGCCTGGCCGCCAGCTACCGTCGCAACGCTCGCAAGCAACTGGTTCTGCTGGAGGATCCGGAGCAGAGCACATTCCGACGCCAGCCGTCGATGCTGTCGGGCGGCGGTGGCCTGGTCTCCACGACGGCCGACTACTTCCGGTTCGCCCAGATGCTGATCGATGGCGGCGAGCTCGACGGTACCCGCATCCTCGGTCGTAAGACGGTCCAGCTGATGGCGTCGAACCACCTGCCCGGCGGCGCCGACCTCGCGCAGATGTCCCTGCCCGGCGGATACGGCGAGGTGGGGATGGAGGGCATGGGCTTCGGCCTCACGGTGGCGGTCAACCTGGGCCCGGTCGCCACCCAAGCGGTCGGGTCGATCGGGGCGTTCATGTGGGGAGGGGCGGCGTCGACGACGTTCTGGGTCGATCCTGCGGAGGAGCTGGTGGTCGTCTTCATGACCCAGCTCGTCCCGTCCGGCACGTTCAACTTCCCGGGGCAGTTGAAGGCTCTGGTCTACGGCGCTCTCAGCGACTGACGGGCCCTGCCCTCCCATCCGCATCGGCTGGAGGCGCTCGTCGTCGACGGGAGGAACCAGCCGCCGCCGAGCCGTGCTGGTCGTGCAAGGGTGGATCGCTATGAATCCGGCAGATCGGCTCGAGCTCCACGAGCTCCCCGGACGCTACGGCGACGCGATCGACGACCGAGCCTGGGACCGCCTCGACGACATCTTCACGACCGATGCCGTCTTCGACCTCACCGACCTCGGAGCGCCACGCTGCGAGGGCCTCGCGGCGATCAAGCAGTTCATGGACCAAGAGGCCCAACACCCCAGAACTCACCTGATGACCAACATCTACGTCGACGAGACACCCACCGGCGTACAGCTGAGATTCAGGATCATCGCACTCCTGAGCGAGGGCAAGGTCGGCACTGCTTCGTACTACGACGACGTCATCAAGACCCCCGGCGGCTGGCGCGTCAGCTTCCGCGTCGTCACCATGCGCCGGCGACCTTGAACAGCGACGACCCTGAGAGTGCGCACGTCTATGACGTTCTCGTCGCGAGGTCCTTGAGCAAAGCGCGCGTCCGAGCGGCCTCCTCGCCGGTGGCAAACTCACCGGCCACGAAGTCGGTCACGCCGATGTCGGCAAATGCTTCGATCTGTTGACGTACTGCGGTCTCGTCACCGACGATCGCCACGTCGCCGGGGCCGCCGGCACCCTCCAGGTCGAGCATCGCCTTGTACGACGGCAAGGTGTCGTAAGGCGCTGGTGTGCGGATACCGGCGGTACCCGCTCACCAGCGCCTCAGGTCGACGGCGTCAGCTCACAGGTCGTTCGTCTGCTGGGCCATCCACTGCCAGATGTGCTGACCGTCGTCGTTGACCGGGTCGTTCCGGGCCACGTAGATCCACGACCAGTGCCCCGGGTAGGTCACGCCGTCCCAGGTGACGTCCGGATAGGCGGACAGGATCGCGCCGGGGATGTGCTCGGACATATAGAGGCCGTTGTCGACGAACGGCAGCACGTTGTCGTTCACCGCCTGGACGATCCAGGTCGGGGTGGAGCCCATCGCGAGGAGTTCGTCGTCGGTGAGCATCGTCATGCCGAAGGCCAGCCGCGCCGGGCAGATCGGAACATCTGCGGCGAAGAAGTCGGGGTAGTCGGCGGTGAGCTGCGCCGTCATGTAGCCGCCGTTGGACGCGCCGACGACGTAGATCCGGTCGGTGTCGACCGGATGGGTGGCAACGAAGTCGTCGATGAGCTCCTTGAGCTGTGCCGAGTAGCCCCTCACGGGATCGTTGAGCCAGAAGTCGGTCGCCTGCGGCACGAGCACGTACGCACCGCCGAAGATCTTCTGGGCTTCGGGCGTGGCGAAGCCGAGCGCACCGCGGTTCGCGATGAGCGGCAGCTCGTTGTCCTGGACCTTGGCCCAGCCACCCTCGCCGCCGCCGTGCAACCACACGATGAGCGGACGCTCGCTGCTGCGGGCCGGCGTGTACAGCCGGTAGTTCAGCCCGTTGGACTCGCCGGCGCTGAAGGCATCGACCTCGGCGTCGGCGACCTCGCCCTGGACCACCGAGGAGAACATGAACGACGAGTCGCCTCGGGCCTTGATCGGCTCGTTCTGGGTGACCGTGTACTCGAGGTCGAACACGACATTGCGGCCGATGAACAGCCCGTAGCCGAACGTGTTGGCAGCGGTGATGCCGAATCCGTACTCCAGGTCGATGACGATCCTGCCGGCCCGGTCGAGGTGCACGTCGGTGACCGTGCGGTCCGCATCGAACGTGCCGAGCACGAACTCCTCGGGGTACGGGTTGGTGCCGGTGGCGTGCACGGAGAAGGTGTCCACGTCCAGGCTCGAGCGCTGGACCCCGTAGCCCTGGGTGTCCAGGGTGAGCGACACGATCTGCTGACCGCCGTCGAACACCTCGGCGTTCATCGTGAACTCGGTCGTGGACGGAAGGTGGTCGGAACCCTGCGCCGCGGCAGGGACTGCCGTGAAAGCTAGGAGGACCGGAACCGCGAGGCCAGCAGCGAGTGAGCGCAGTCTCTTCATCTAAACCCCCTGGTGTGCCGGTTTGCGCCGCACAGGAGCCGTCTCACACGTCGTTGCGCGGCGCGGCGCCCTCAAACTACAACGTGCTGTGCCGGTGGCAAGCGCTGCGGTGACGAGCGACAAGCGGGGCGACAACTGACATCCGCGGGCCGGGTAACCCCAGGTGGTTCGGCTGGAGCCCACCGCGTGTCGGGCGCGAGCGTCGCCCCTGCCAGGGACCAGCGCCAGTCCGCGAGGTCGCGGGCTGATGGCGACGTCGGCCGTGGTTGCGTTTACGTCGGTCGATGACCTCGAGACGGCCGTTGTGAAGTCGACGGACTTCCTCGTCCCCACGGCCACGGGCTGCGGCGGGTGCCCGTGCCATCTCCTCGATCGCGGCGTCGAGCCGGTCGCGCCGGGCCGAGGCGGCCAGCACGCTCTTGCAGGGGGGAGTCGGAGGTCAACCGGGTCGCCCGCGATCTCGGCCGCGGGAGCGCGCCTGTGCGGAGCCGAGCCGACTCGGCTGATACTCGCGTCACCTGACGGGACGGACGGTGATGAGCCTTGGTTCCCGGCCCGCGGAGGGCCGGGTCCCAAGGAGGACTGTCATGACCACAACCACTGCCGAGTTGGTGTCGTATCAGGATCCGGTCGAGCTCTCCGAGCGGGTGGCGGTCGCCGGGTTCCTCGCCGGCTACACCGGCAACACCCGCACCGGCTACACGACCGATCTACGCATCTTCGCCGACTGGTGCCACGCCAACCGGTTGACGCTACTCAGGGTGCGGGTTCGGGCGGGCGGTTCACGCTCCCGCACCATGCGCGTCGGAGGAGCCGTCGATTCGGCCGGATCAACGCCGAGCGGGAGTCGAGGAGCGGGCACCGCACGAATCCCGACAACGCGACCGCGCACCCCGCAACCTAGCGGCGCGACACCCCCAACGCCGTCAACCAGCTCCGCCTGTCTGAACGCGAATGATCCTCGACAAGCACGCCGCCGCTGTCGCCGGGCCGACGTGCGGCGAGTTCGAAGTCGCCGTTCCGGGTGCACAGCAGCCTCAGCGGTGGCCCGATCTCCGGTACCACGCGTCCGAACGTTCCGGACGAGGCTGACGATCGTGTCGCCAACGCCGTGAGAGGACACCAACACCCGCCCGGTAACGCGCGCGCCGTGATCCGCCCGTGCGAGCCACGGATCTGCGCCACCTCGGCCGCGTGGACTGTAATCCCGGCGGCGTCCTTCCTTGACGCCGGCCGCGCTGTGTCCCGTCGACCAAGTCGCGACCTCGGATCCAGGGTGGGACCGTCCAGCGAGTGCCCGCGGGACCGTGCAGGAAGGAGAGGAGCCCGCCGTTGCGGTCTTCCGCGAAGCGTTCGAGGAGACCGGATTGATCGGGCTGCGCATCGTTCGCTGTCTGGGCCAGGACGAGATCATGGCCGGGGTCCCTGTCACACGTCCGCCACTTCTTCCATCTCACCGTCGATGACGCGCCGCCGAGTGGCGACACATCGAAGACAGCGCCGGACTGCCAGCCCCAAGCCACCGAACGCCAATCAGGGGGTACGACCCCGCGCCCGACTACGACGACTCCGACAGTCTGATGTCGATCGAGCTTCGCCCGCTACTCCCACATGAGGCCGATCACGGCGGCGTATGAACGTCGCGGCCATCACCGAGACGCGACCACCGGAACGGACCCCGATCTCTGGCAGTACCGATCAGCCCGCCGGTCACACCATCGATCGATGCCGTCGCGGTGTTGTTGAGCGAGCAGTCGGCAACACTGAGGCTGTGTCGTCTGTCCCTGCGGCCCGACATCTTCTTCGCGCTCGAGATCTCGTGGATCGGCGTTACGCCGAGCCAATTACCGTCGCCGAGATGGCTCGCGCCGCCCACCTCTCCTCGGCCCACTTCAGCCGTGAGTTCCGCCGCACGTTCGGCGAGTCGCCGCACCAATACCTGCTGACCCGCCGGCTCGAGCGCGGCGCGGCGTTGTTGCGTACGACAGACTGGTCCGTCGCGCGGATCTGCCTCGCTGTCGGCGTACAGAGCCAGGCGACGTTCACGACGAGCTTCCGCACCCACTTCGGCCGGACGCCGACCGCCTACCGAGCCATGTTCAAGCCGGCCACGGCGCTGGCCGTGATCCCGGTGTGCGTGACCCGCGTCTACGGGCGGCCCCGATACCGCACGATTCGAGAAGACGCCAACGGCGCTGTCCCTTAGGTTCGATCATGAGGCGAGAACCCGGTCTCGCTTTGAGTCACAGGAGGAACCATGATCCGCATCGCCACCACTCAATTGTGGGTCCACGACCAGGACGAAGAGTTGGCATTCTTCACCGACAAGGTTGGCATGGAAGTCCGATCGGACGTGACGCTGCCCGAGATGGGCAACTTCCGTTGGCTCACCGTCGGTCCGGTCGACCAGCCGGAGGTCTCGATCGTGCTGATGGCCATTCCGGGACCGCCCGTCATCGACGACGAGAGCGCGGCAAAGATCCGTGACCTCATGGCCAAGGGCTTCGCCGGCACGCTGTTCCTGACGACCGACGACTGCCACAAGACGTACGAAGAGATGAGCGCCCGCGGTGTCGAGTTTGTCGAGCCGCCCGAGGCCCGGCCCTACGGCATCGACGCCGGCTTCCGCGACCCCTCCGGCAACAGCATCCGCCTCACCCAGGTGTACGACGACTTCGGGTAGGCCCAGCAAGTCGCAACGAACGACGTCGTGTGAGACGAGCACGCATCGCGGGCGAGTCGTCGGCAACCCTCCTGCCGCTCGGCGTTGATCGCTTGCCTCGTATGAACGCGCTGACCCGAATTTGACAGGGTCGTGGTCCGGAATCGGCGAGCACATGACGACCGTGGCCGAGCGGGTGCTGAAGCCGCGCTCTGTCACCGTGCATAACCTCGGTCCGGAGGCTGCCTGAAGGCCGAGCACGGTGAAGAACCGTGACGAGATCGGCACCAGTCGTTGATGGCCGCCCTTGCCGTGGGCGATGAACAGTCGTCGCTCACCCCAACGGACATCGGCGAAGCGCAGCCTGAGTGCCGGTGAGCGCGCCGCCATCCCCCGCTGTACCGGGTAGAGCTCGACCTCGCCGAGCGCGACGAGATGGGCGCACCGTCGACAACGCCAACCCGCCCGCACCGTCATCCAAGCGCACCACCGTCGCGTCCGCACCGGTCCGCCGGGCCCGTACGAAGGTGACGATGTCGCCGCGCGTGACCGTCGACGGTTCCTTGCCCACGACAGTGAAGAACACCTTCAAGTCGCACGCCACAGCCAACGTCGAGTTCGGCCGCGACCGCGCCGCGACCAGAACTCGAGATAGTCATCGACCAACCGATGACCGAGACGAAGGAGCGACAGTCGAAACCTTCGGCGCAAGCGTCAACGACGGAAACACGGACGACATCAGGATCCTCCGATCACGCGCTCCACGACCGTCAACCACGGCCACAGACGGGTACCGGATCACCGACATGTCATCCCGAGCCGGGACGGCAGTAATCCGCGCCTCGTCGTCGTAAGGTGTCGAAAATTCGGTCGCCGCTGTCGAAGCCAGGTGGCGCGCGATCAATCACCTGCGCCCGAGCCGTGCGATCGGCGTGTCGCCCCGTCGAGCGATGTTCAGACGTCGAGCCTCCACGTCGGGCCGGGAGGCCTTGTCCGTTTGATCACGTCCTCGCATTCTCTGTTCTCGCCGGGGACGCACGTTCGCCCGATTCCGGCTCCAGAAGGCGCGCCGGGGAGAATCGCGAAGTGGACGTGACCGCGATCGTCGCTGACCTCCACTCGTTGGGAGTCCGTGGCGGTGATGTTCTGATGGTGCATGCCTCGCTGCGAGCGATCGGAGCAGTCGATGGCGGCACGGCCGGTGTCATCGAGGCGCTTGACCGTGCCGTCGGCGAGACCGGGACGCTCCTGATGGTCCTCGGGGCACGCGACGAGTGGTCGTGGGTCAACGAACGGCCCGAACCAGACCGTCCCGGACTGCTCGCCGGCGCCGAACCGTTCGACGCCGTCACCACCCCGGCAGATCCCGACGTCGGGATGCTGGCCGAAGTGTTCCGACGGTCTGCGGGCACCGTCGTCAGTGACCATCCCGAGGGCAGGTTCGCGGCGCGTGGTCGGCTCGCTGCGGCGCTGGTCGCCGAGCCTCCGTGGAACGACTACTACGGGCCGGGCTCGGCGCTCGAGCGCTTGGTCGGGGCGGGCGGCAAGGTGCTGCGTCTCGGCGCCGATCTCGACACCGTCACTTTGACCCACTACGCGGAGTACCTGGTGCCCCTACCAGACAAGCGTCGGGTCCGTCGACACCGCCTCGTGTCCACTTTCTGCGGTTCGCAGGTCCTCGTCATCGAGAGTCTCGACGATTCCGAGGGCATTGTCGACTATCCGGGCGAGGACTACTTCGCCACGATCCTCGCCGACTACCTACGCACCGGGCGTGGGCGCATCGGAACCGTCGGCGCGGCGCGCAGCGAACTGATCGAGGCCACCGATTTCGTCGAGTTCGCCATCGACTGGATGAGGCAACACTTCTGAACCCGGCTACCCCGTGACGACGGTGGTCCGGTGCCGACGGCTACTGCGCCGAGCATCGCGAATGCGTCCTCGGGCCTCCGCTACCCGGCCCAATCCGCGGCCGAGCCACGACCGGCGTGCGGGCGGCCCGTCGCCGTGCCCAGCGCCATATCGCCGTGACGAACGTCCGCCGGATCGCTCCTCCGTGCCGTGCACTACGGCCCGACCCGGCACGGCTGGTAATCGCGGCACGCGGCGGCGCGGCGGTCGTGAGCCTTGGTTCCCTGGCCCGGGGAGGGTCGGGTCCCAAGGAGGACGGTCATGACCACAACCACTGCCGAGTTGGTGTCGTATGAGGGTCCGGTCGAGCTCACCGAGCGGGTGGCGGTGGCCGGGGTCTTGGCCGGCTGCACCGGCAACAGACGCGCCGGTTACACGACCGATCTGCGCATCTTCGCCGACTGGTGCCACGGCAACGGATTGACGCTGCTCGGGGTGCGACGGGTGCATCTGGGGTTGTTCGCCCGTTGGATGGGGACCGAGGGCCGGATGCGCTCGACGGTTGCCCGCCGGCTGTCGACGTTGGCCAGCTTGTACCGTTACTGCCACGCCGAAGGCATCGTCGCTCGCGAGCCTGCGGTCAACGTGCGCCGCCCGAAGGTCGACCACGAGTCGCGCACGCTCGGGCTCGATCGCAACGAGCTCGGCGCGCTGTTGGTGCAGGCCGGGCTGGGGACTTCACGCCTTGGGAAACGAGGTGGCTGGCGGTGGCGGTGACGTCTACCTCGCCGGTGGCTGCGCGGTGGCGGCGCTCTTGGTCGTGGCCGGGTTGTTCGCAGCCCTGCGAGCAGCCGGTGGATGCGGCTCAGTGGAAGGTGGTGCCGACTATGAGGGCGATGGCGATGATGGTTGCGACCGTCCAGTCGACGACGGCGCAGAACGGGGGCCACCAGCGGGTGCCGGCGACGAAGTGGGTTCGGTGCTGCCAGAGGTCTTTGCATCCGTGGCCGACGTATGCGGCGACGAGCAGCCACGGGCTGAGCCTGACGGCGGCCATGGCGACGACGACGAACGACGCAGCGACCGCAGTTTCGACGGCGATGACGTGGCTGCGGCCGTCGGCCACGGCGAACCCGATGTAGATCGCGGCGATCAGTGTGATGGCGAAGGCATGGACGGTCGATGCGTTTAGCCACCAGATGGCGACGGGCACCATGGCGTTGGCGACGCCCACGACGAAACCCCAGCCGACCGTGGTCGTGTTGAATCGTCCGTCGTGGGAGTGGTCGCCGTGAGCGTCCGCCACGGCCGATGGTGACGCTGTCGAATCCGTCGGAGGGGGCGCGGCACCCGCCGGAAGCGGTTGAGCGGCGGTCTCTTGTGCGGTCATGAGCTGTGTCCTGTTCAGTTCGTCGTCGAGCTGGCCGATTGGGCAGCGGTCGTGGCCGCCGAGGCAGGTGGCGTCGTCGTCGTGGCGAGCAACTGTTGGATCTGGTCGATGACGATCGCAGTTTGGTCGAGCTGGATGTAGTGGGAGGTGTCGGCGACGGGGACGACTCGACTCGCGGTGGACAGCGAAGCCCAGCGCTGCTGGCCTTCGTTCCAGACATCGTTGAGGCGGGCTGTCTCGATGGGATCGAGACCGGGCAACGTGCGGGCGGCAGCGGTGACGACGGCCGTCGGGAGGGCGCCGAGGGAGGTGATGGTGGCGACGTCGGCGAAGGCGGTGGCGATATCGAGGCGTTCGGGGTTGCTGTCCGGGTTCTGGCTGAGGGCGCAGATCTGCTGGAAGTTGTGGGCGGTGTCGGAGCCGTCGTCGGGGACGGCGCAGCTGGCCGCCGGCCAGGTGGTCGGGGTGGCGTCGAGGAGCATCAGGCCGCCGACTTCGCCGGGGAACATGGCGGAGAAGGCGACGGCCTCGGCGCCACCGAAGGAGTGACCGACGACGACGTACGGTCCTGGCTCCCCGATCGCCTCGAGCGCGGTGTGCAGGTCGGTCGCTTGCGACCTGAACGTTTGCACGTCCGGCGGAGGGTCGCTCGTACCGGTCCCGAAGCGGGCGTACGAACAGACCCGGGCATTCGCAGCGATCGGGCCCTCGATCGGTCCCCAGTTCTCTTCGCCGTCACCGAACCCGGCGATCAACACGACCGTCACCGGCCCGGAGCCGACGCAGCGGATGTGCATGCGGGCTCCGTGCACGGTGGCGAACTCGTCGACGTCGGCCGAAGGACGGGGCACCGCTGGTGACTCCGGGACGGCACGGGACGTGGCAGTGCTGGGCGCGGTAGTCGGTGTCGGTGCCGCGGACGTCGTCGGTGTGGTGGACGTCGTCGGCGCAGCGATCGTCGTCGGCGCAGCGATCGTCGTCGGTGCAGCGGTTGCGGTCATGGTGGTCTCGCGCGCCACCGATGGGCCGCTGCCGCACGCCGCGAGCGTGCCCACGAGTGCGACTGTCCACAGTGGCCGGCGGAGTGCCGACGGCGTGGTGCGAGACGACGGAGACCGTGAGCCAAGGTCGGGCTGCGCAAGCCGGCGGTCGCGCGGGTTCGGGGTCCCGTGCCGTGGGTCTCGGCGACGGTGGAGTTGGTCGTTCACGGCGGTCCTTTCGGATGACGTTGCGTACCGATGAGCGTTCTCCTAAGGCACCTCATGGCACATGGGGCGCGACCACTCAGATCGCCGACATCGGCGGGGTTGGCTGCGAATTTCCGGCGGCGGGCGTTCTGGCCTCCAAGGGGGACGGCACCACTGGTCGGGTGACGCTGCTCATCGAGGCGCTGCGGCCGGGCCGAGGCCGGTGCCGCGCGCGAGGTAAGGGTGGGCGGTGAGCACGTCGGGGAGTGGGCCGCGCCAGATCGGTCGCAGGGCTTCGACGGCGGCGGGGTCCCAGTCGATCGGTCCGAACGGCGGTTGCGGTTCGTATTCGATGCCGAGTTGGATGATTTTGGCGGCGTCTTCGCCGACCAGCCGGGAGGCGAGGTAGAGGCCGCCGTCGATGCCGGCGGAGACGCCGGCGGTGGTGAGGTACTTGCCGTCTTCGACCCAGCGCTGGTGGAGGTAGTTGGCGCCGAGATTCTCGAGGATGTCGACGTAGGCCCAGTGGGTGGTGGCGGGCCGGTCGTCGAGCAGTCCGGTGGAGGCGAGGATCAGCGCGCCGGTGCACACCGACATGACGATCTCGGCGTTGGCGGCGGCGGTGGCGATGTAGTCGATCAGCCTCTGGTTCCCGCACGCCGCCAGGGTGGGCTGGCCGCCGCCGGGGACGACGAGCGCGAACGGGGATGGGGCGTCGTCGAAGGTGTGGCTGGGAGCGAGTTGGACGACGGCGTCAGTGTCCACGGCGTCGGTGTGTTCGCCGACGACGAGAACCTCGAAGGTGGGGTCGATGAGCGGGAGAGGGGCCAGAGTCTGCAGCGGCCCGATGAGGTCGAGCGGTGTGAGGCCGGGGTACAGGATGAAGGCGATCTGCTTGGTGTCGTTCCTGCTCATGGCTCCTCCGGTCAGTCGGCGAGCTGTCGAGGGCGTAGACAACGCCGCTCGCCTTGCATGGGTCTGTGACGGACCTTGCACGGCGCTCGGAGCGGCGCCGTCATTCGGCGTCGGTGTCGGTCCGTTCGAGCGGGAGGCCGTGTTCGACCCAGTCTTCCTTGCCGCCGCGGTACACGGCGACGGCGGTGTATCCGAGCTGTTCGAGGCGCTGGGCGACGGCGTCGCTGCTGGTGGCCCCGCCGGCGCCGTACACGACGATCGGCGCCCGCCGGTCGGGCAGCAGCACCGGTGCCAGTCGGTCGACGTGGCCTGGGGGATGTTGACGGCGCCGGGAAGGTGGGCGTCGGCGTAGTACGCAGCGCCGAGCGCTTCCACGAGGACCGACAGATCGCCGTTGGTCATCAGGTGGTGCAGACCGTCGCGGCTGATGTGTGTGGGCAAGAGGGTCTCCGGGAGTGCTCGTGTGGTTCAAACTCGTGTGGTTCAAGTAGGCCCGAAGCTGCTGTCATCGGCCTTGCACGCGGCAGCGCCCATCCGAGACCGAATGGCGTCGAAGTACCCTCGGTGGCCCGTGGAGTTCGGCATTCTCGGGCCGCTGGAAGTCCGCTGTGGTTCCGATGTGGTGCCGATCAGACGCGGGCTGCCGCGCACGATCCTGATGGCGTTGGTGGTGCGCCACGGGCACACCGTGCCGTCGGAGTTCCTGATCGACGTGTTGTGGGGCGAGGACTTGCCGCGCAACCCGGCCAACGCGCTGCAGATCCAGGTGTCGTATCTCCGCAAGACGCTCGGTGCCGCCGATCCCGGCGGGTCCACGGTCGTGGAGACGCGGGCCGGCGGCTACGCCCTCCTCATAGGGGCCGAGCAGATCGATGCGTACCGGTTCGAGGCCGCGAGCCGGATGTTCGCACCGTTGCACGCCGTTCGTTCCGCGACCGAGTTGCACAGCGCGCTGGACGACGTCGACCGCGCCTTGGCGCTGTGGCGCGGCGACGCGCTGGAGGACGTGGCCGACATGGAGTTCGCCGGCGGCGAGATCGCCCGGCTGGACGAGCTGCGGTGGCTGGCGACGGAACGTCGGAACGACCTGTTGCTTCGGCTCGGCCGCCACGGCGACACGCTGGGCAAGCTGTCCGAGTTGGTCCGACAGATGCCGTTGCGGGAGCGATTCCACGAGCAGCTCGTGGTCGCCCTGTATCGGTCGGGTCGCCAGTCCGACGCCTTGCGCGCCTTCGGGCAGGCCCGGCGCACGCTGGTGGAGGAGCTTGGCATCGAGCCGGGCGCGGCGCTGCGTGACCTGGAGCGAGCGATCCTCGACCAGGACACGGCCTTGGACTGGGTGGCACCGGACGAGCCAACGCCCGCCATCGTCACCGCTGTCGAGCCGTCGCCGCCGCTACGGCGCGGGTCGGGCCGGCTCCCGGTGCCGGTCTCGGCGCTGGTCGGCCGCGAGGAGCAGATCGGCCGGCTCGAACACCTGCTGGAACGCAACCGGGCGTTGACGCTCACCGGCCCCGCCGGCGCCGGCAAGACCCGCCTGGCCATCGAGGTCGCGGTCCGGCACCAGCAGCAGTCGTGTTACGTCGACTTCGGCCCGATCGACGATCCCGGCCTCGTCGCCCCGACGGTCGCCGTCGCGGCGGGTGTGGCGATCGCACCGGGTGACGACCCGGTGGCGGCGATCGCCGAGGCGCTGGCGACGCGCGACCTGCTCGTCGTGTTGGACACCTGTGAGCACGTCGTCGCCGCCGCCGCCCAGGTGGCGTCGGCCGTGTTGCGCACGGCGCCCGGTGTGCGGATGATTGCCACGAGCCGGCGCCCGCTCGGCGTGTCGGGCGAGGTGGCCTGGCCGGTGCCACGGTTGGATCTGCCACCACCGGATGCTGCCGGCGCGGGCGAGATCACCTCCCACGCCGCCGTCGCGCTGTTCATCGAACGGGCGACCGCGGTCGTTCCCGATCTGGAGATCACCGACGCCGTCGCCGCCGACATCGCTGCGGTGTGCATCGCCCTGGACGGGATGCCCCTGGCCATCGAGCTGGCCGCCGCCCGCACCGACGTGCTGAGTCCGGCGGCGATCCGGATGCGCCTCGCGGACCGCTTCCGGCTGCTCGTCGACGGCGGCAGCGACGTGGCCGCACGGCAACAGACGCTGCGAGCCGCGGTTGACTGGAGCTTCGAGCTGCTCTGCGTGCCGCAACGCTCCGACAGGCGTTCCGCGTGTTGGCTGAGACCAACGCGCCTGGAGAGCGTCATAACGTGTCGCCATAATCACGCCCTCGACGACGGTCGAACCGGGTGATAACGGTCCTATTGGGTGCCCGACAATCCCAGCCGGCCGTGCTGTGGTCCATGGTCGCCCACGTAGCGCCACGAGCACGACACGCCCGAGCAAGTCGCTGCGGCGACGACGCCTGCTCGGCGTGCCGGCCGACGCGGTCCAACCCGAGGGTGGTCATTCGGGGGCATGCATCACACGGCTTGCGAGACAGCCCAGTTGTGCTACAAGTAGCGCATGACTCGTGTCGGTGTACGAGAACTGCGCCAGCGCGCGAGCGAGTTGCTCCGACTCGTCGAGCAGGGCGAGACCATCGAAGTGACAGACCGTGGTCGCCCTGTCGCGCTCCTCACGCCCATACCGGCGGGCAGCGCGCTCGACCGCATGCGGGCGGCTGGCGAGATCGAACCGGCGACCGAGGACATCGACGACCTTCCTCCGCCTCTTGTGCTGCCGCCAGGTTCGGAGGTTCCGACACAGGTTCTCGCCCGACTCCGTCGCGATGAGCGCTGATGGCTGTTACCTACCTCGACTCTTCGGCGATCGTGAAGCTCGCCGTGGCCGAGGCCGAATCTCAAGCCCTACGGCGGCACCTCCGGCGGCGTCGGCCGCTCGTATCGAGCGCGCTGGCCCGGACCGAGGTTCTCCGGGCGCTGTTGCCGGCTGGAGCCTCGGCCCTCGCAGCCGGACGCGCCGTTCTCTCCGGTCTTGAGCTGGCGCGCGTCAATGATCGGGTGCTCTTCGACGCCGCTGTTCTCGAACCGGCCGAGCTCCGTACGCTCGACGCCATCCATCTCGCCACGGCGCGGCGGTTCGGAGCAGAGTTGGGACAGCTGGTGACGTACGACGACCGCATGGCTTCAGCCGCCACAGGACTTGGAATGAGGATTGTCGCCCCCACGTAAAGGTCTCGATGAGAGGCGTCCTAGGGTCGCTCGATAGTCCGCGGCGGGGTCCCGAAGGCTGCCTGATATCGGCCCATCGCGCGACTCCCGATAGAACCGCCATCCGGGATGTAGTCATCGGGCATTCGGCGTCGGGCAGGTCAGGCACGCGGAATGGGCCGAACGCGTCCCCGTCCGAGTCGTCGATCGTTCGCACGCGGGCGGCGGCCACCTTCCACTGGCGGCCGCCCACGCTCGACGGTGCCAGTCGTGGCTGACCGAGGGATGAGCCGGGAGGCTGTGCGGGCCGCTCATCGGGCTGTCTGCGCCGCTCGGCCGCAACCGGCCCAGCGCAGCACTCGGAGCGCTCGCAGCGTGTTCCACCGGGACGGGCCGCCTGTCTGTTCCATGTCGAACCACACGCGACCGGCGTGCTTGTGCTGGACCGGCCACCGCCCGTCCTTGCGGCGACGTTCGACGAGCACGTCGAGCGCGTCCTGGAACCGTGGGTCCCACGGGGCATCGGTGGCAGCGAAATGGTCGAGGCCTCGGAGGATGTCAAAGCGCCACCGGGGCGGGAACGACAAGCGGGTGAGCACAGGGTCGACGACGTCGCCAGTGCGATGCGACCGATACAGGCGGTGGGCGAGGAAGAACTCCCGTCCGCCGCCGAGCGCGGACGACAGAGCATGCTCGTCGCCGCGACCGACGCGGCGGGCCTCGGCGAGCGCCTCCAGGGCCGAGATCGACGTGTGGAAGGAGCTGTGCCGGTCGCCGAAGCGCACGGTCTGACAGTTCCAGCCACCGTCGGCCAGTTGGTTGTCGAGCAACCAGATCAGCGCTTGGTCGACCCGGGGGTCGTCCAAGCCGAAGTAGCAGGCCAGCGCGAGGTACATCGAGGTGATGCACGCCTCGGGCAGGTCAATGCTCACCGCTGCGGTCAACGCACCGTCGAAGTAGCGCGCCCCGTCCCAAAGCCGCTCGACGCCTCGCCGAGCGCGAGGATCCAGCGGATCCAGTCCGCAGCTGCGTAGCAACAACAGGGTGTAGGTGGTCGACCTCCACTTCGGGCTGTACAGGCCGCCGCCCCACGTTCCGTCGAGCGACTGCAGGCCGAGAAGACGATGACCCCAGCCCGAGGTGGACACTGCCGCCCGGTCCTGCGCGTACAGCTGCTGGGGCTCGTCGAACAGGTCACGACGGGTCTGCCACCGGATGGCCGCGTCGCCGTCGAGCAGCCAACGGCTCACCGCCACCTCGATCTCGGCCGTCACCACCGCAGAGTACGCGACCGAATCGGCAGGTCCCATCGTCGAACAGCCGGCCCACTACGACGCCAGCCGCTCCGAGGGGCGCCACCATGAACACGCCGTTGGTGGCGATCGACCCCGGCGGTTACGGCCTCCTTCGCCACCCGATGGCACCCGGCAAGTCGCGGCAGATGGTGCAGCGGTCGAACCCGCACGGGCGCCCAGCGCTGAGGGAACACTCCCGACGAGGGCGTACCCGAGCGGGCAGCATGTGTTCCCAATCCGCTCGCGCAACCACGCGGAACTCACGGTTGGCCGATGGAATGGTGCGCCGTGGGAGCTAGGACGTGCGGGAAGAGAGCAGCCGGTGTATATCGAGTCCGGCGAGCGTGGCTGGGACGTCGGCAGGATTCCCTTCGATCTTGAGTCGTCCTTCGGCCATCCGCTGTTCCATCATGCTCAGTTGCGCGACGGGAGCATCAGGGTCGCGAGCGATCGCGAGAGCATCGTCGTAGTCACTCACGATCCGGAGGTCGCAATCGTCCGTCGGCTGACCTCCGACTTCGACTCGGCCGTCGACGATCCGAACAGCGAACCCGATCGTGCTTGCGCCCTCGCGGCGTAGATCTTCCGGCGGATTGGTGAACTCCTCGCACAGCGTGAAGTTCATGCCACCAAGGTCCGTTCCTGTCAGCGACTTGGAGATCTGCTCCCGTGCCATCTCGATCCAGGCCGGGCTCATGAATCGGAACTTCTCCATGGTTCCATCTCTACCCCAGCCGGCACGCCGAGCGACCAAAGGCGTGGTGCGATCCGACCTGTGGAGGTGCCGGACTGTCGCTCGGTGAGGTCACCGCCAGGTGGCCGCGCCCGCGTGCACTACGCCTGCGTAACGACGTGCAAGGTGTCATCTGATCCCGAGCAGTTCGACCCTCCTTGAAGCGCTCGTATTCATTCCTGGCACCTTGGTCGACCTCGTGCGAGTCGGCACCGCGACATGCTGTCATCGATTGGCTTGGCCGCCGCGGTGATGCCAACCGCCCGGACCGGTCGACCGCGCCGATGACGGGGCGACCGGCTGTCGTCGAGCGGCGACCATCGCGAAGGTCGTGGACGTCGTCGAATAGTGGTGTCGGTACTTCCGCCATCGTGGGAGGGGTGGAGCGGGCTCGGTGGCCCGCGGTCTGGTCTGGCGTTCGGGCGTCATGGGTGAGCTGCTGTTCTGACCAGTCGGCTGTCACCGGCAACTGCCGCATGTGGCGAAGCCGTCAGCGGGGACGATGTGATCAGCGTGCGGGAGGTCGCCAGCCGCTCGGCCGGCGTGACATCTACACGTAGTCTCGGAGGAACCAGCGGAGCCGGTTGGCGACGTCTGCCACGGTCTCGTCGTCGAGACCGGCGGTGGCAGTCACTGCGGTGACATGGCGGGCCAGTTCGTCCCACGTCGAGGGGTCGACTCCGTAGGGCGGCCGCGACGTGGCGACGACGGAGCCGAACTGGGTGATGCGCGAGATGAGCGAGAAATCCCACGGGGCACGGACCAGCCGGTCGGCGGCAACGAACAGGTCGTGCATCACCGACACCCCGTCGCCGATCGCCTCGTCATCCTTCTCGTCGTCGAGAGCGTGGGACACGTGCTGTCGGTCCTCGAGGAATGCCTCGACGACCTCGGCGTCGGCGTGGCGAACGACGAGCACCGCCCGGGTTCCCAGCGGACCGGGACGTCGTAGAGGGCGTTCGTCAGGATGACACGTTCGGGCGGCGCCCAATCGTCCAGCCGCTAGCGAATCTCGACGTCGCCGTCAAACGGTCGGTGCCAGGGTCCACCATCGGCCGACGCCAGCCCACAGTCAAAGCAGCGTCCGAGCCAAGGTGCCTCACCCACCGCCGCGGGATGATGCGTGAGATCAGCGCCGCAATGATCGCATACGACCACGGTCATCATCACCCTCCACTCGATAGCCCGACGCTCGCCGTGGCTCGGCAGTCGTCCCGCGGCCGCCCCCGGGTTGGCTCGAACTATCCACCCCCGCCGTGGCCGTCTTGCGCTGATCGTCTGATCCCGGCCCACACCGGAGGGAAGCGGATTACCGCGACCGCGACGACCGCGAACCATCCGAGCCATGCGCCGCTGATGGCGCCGAGGGTGAGCAGCGCCCACGTCAAAGCGCTCCGGTTGTCGTCACGATCGAGCCAGCGCGCGGCGCCGTTCATTCTCGTCGACCTCCGAGTCTCGGGCAGTCCCGGTCAGTCGCATCGCTGGCCGTCGACTGGGACTGCTTCGCCGAGCAGGTAGGCGTCGATCACGGCGTCGACGCAGTCGCTGCCCCGCTTGTAGGCAGTGTGCCCGTCGCCGTTCCAGGTGAGCAGGATGCCGGAGTCGAGCTGGTCGGCGAGCGCTACCGCCCACTGGTGGGGGGTGGCCGGGTCGCGCAGGGTGCCCACGACGAGGATCGGCGGGGCGCCTGCGGCGCGGATCGGTTGCGGGATGCCGTGGAGGCGAACCGGCCAGGGCAGGCAGTAGACGCCGGCCCAGGCGAAGTAGCGACCGAAGAGCGGTGAGTCGGCGGCGATCTGATCGGCCTGGGCCTTCAGCTCGGGGACATCGGCGGCTGCGGGCAGGTCGAGGCAGCTCACCGCGGTTCCTGCCTCGACCACGTTCGACAGGTAGCGGCCGTCGGGCGTCCGGTCGGCTGTGGCGTCGGCGAGCTGCGCCAGTCTGTCGCCGCGACCTTGCTGCGCCTGTTCCAGCGCGTCGCGCAGGTCCACCCGTTCGCCCCACAGCTGGGCGCCGAGTGCCAGCACGAGGCCGGCGATGGCCATCGTTTGGGTGACCTCGCGACCCGATGACGTGGACAGCGGGTGGGTGTCGAGGCGGGCCAGCAGCCTGTTCACCTCGTCTCGGGCGGTTGAACGAGGTCCGGTCAGCGGGCACAGCGCGCTCGTCAGGCAGTCGTCGAGGAAGGCGTCGAGGGCGACCTCATACCCTTTCGCCTGTCCGGCCGTCAGCTCGGCCTGGGAGAGGGTCGGGTCGACCGCACCGTCGAGCACCATCGCTCCGAGGCGGTCGGGGAACAGCTCGGCGTATGTCGCGCCGAGCCGCGTCCCGTAGGACTTGCCGAGATAGTTGAGCCGTTCGTCGCCGAGCACCGCGCGGACCACGTCGAGGTCACGGGCCACATCGGCGGTGCCGACGTGTGGCAGGAGACGCCGCGAATGCGCAGCGCAGGCGGCGGCGAACCGTTCTGCGTCTTCAAGGAGGAGGAGCTCTTCTTCGGGCGTGTCGGGCGAGCCGTCGAGTGCCAGCGACTGGTCGAGCTCGGCGTCCGAGACGCAGTCGATCGGCGCGCTCCGCCCGACCCCGCGGGGGTCGACGCCAACCAGGTCGTAGTGGCGCAGCACTGCCGAGGTGAACTCATGTCCCG
The DNA here is from genome assembly GCA_044867195.1 of Ilumatobacteraceae bacterium. GTDB lineage: Bacteria > Actinomycetota > Acidimicrobiia > Acidimicrobiales > Ilumatobacteraceae > JALZMG01. Next base: position 5,768 of record JBIOUO010000332.1, on the reverse strand, counting down.
CCTGCCGGGCGTACCAGACGCCGCTGCCTCCGGGACCACCGGGGTTGACCACCAGTGAGCCGAGCCGCCGCTCGCCGGTCGTTGGCAGCCGCACCAGCGCCAACTCGATGGTGTCGCCGCCGGGATCGTCGTAGTTCAACGGCACGCTCACCTCGGCGCAGGAGAAGCCGCTGCACCCCCGCCAGGTCATCGGCTGCTCGTAGAAGCGGGCCAAGTCGGGCGGCACCGCCGCCTGTGCCTGTCCGCTCGACGGCCCGTCGTCGCCGGTGCACGCAATGACCGAGGTGAGCGCCAGCCCGATCACCATCGCCAGGCCCAACCCACAGCGGCAACTGCCAGCACCGTCTGAGGACGTCGTCGGCCGGCTGAACGTCATCGTGATCCGAGTCCGTACTCGCTGACGTCATGATGCTGGTTGGCCCTGGCTGGCGTTGACCACGAGGACGGGCACTGCCACGCTCGATCGTCAGCGTCTCGAACCGATGAGATGACCGAGAGGTCGCCTGCCCGGTCCGGTGCTCGAGGTTCGAGTGACGAGCATGGATGCCGGCGTCCGGGGCCGCCCGGGTCCGAGCCGGCGCAACGACCTCCTGATCCCCAACCGCGCCCGATCGTCGCCAGCGTGGCCTCCTTGTCGCACAGTTCGCTCGCGGGCGGCTTCATCGCCCAGCCGCCGGCGCCGATCGTCGACCAGTTGCTCAGCCACGTAGTACATCGCTGCGCCCCTCCCGCGCTGAGACGGGTGGTGTCTTCCGGTGACCTATTCGGTCCCGGACCTGTCCCGTTCATCGCGACCATCAGGCGCGGATCGCGCCCCGCTGCGGTAGTGGCCATGCCGTCCGATCTTGCTCACCACGGCGGTGAGGCTGATGTGGCGCGGTCGCTACCCCGAGCTGGTTCCGGCAGCGTCGAGTGCCAGGTCCACTGCTTCGTCGAGTCCGAGGTGATGGCCGGCCTGCCATGCGGCGTCGAGCGCGGCATCACCGGCGCGCAGCGCGCCCTCTGCGTTGTTCAGGGACTCCCGGTCGCGGGACGGGACGGGGAATCCCATCGCGGTACGCCACCGGTCCGTCGCGCCGAGCAGGGTCGCCGCCCGCCGGTGGTCTCCTTGGGCCAGCGTGGTGATGGCGACCGCTTCCAGCTCCTCGATGATCGCCCGGCTGTCGCCGAGTCGTTGGCGCAGTCCGAGCGCTTCGAGATGCAGCGCTTCGGCATGCCGGTCGTCGCCGCCTGCGGCGGCGAGGGCGGCTCTGGCGCGTAACAGTCCGGCACGGGCGGTCAGGGCACGCTGCGCGTCGTCGGCAGGATCGGCCTCCGGTTCGCTCAGCCAGCGCGCCGCGGCCTGGAGGTCGCCCTCGGCGACGGCGACGTCGGCCAGCCCGGCCAGAGCCACCCCGGTACCGGTGTCTTCCTCCAGCTGGCGGGCGGTGGCCAGGGCGTCGACGAAATGGATGCCCGCCTCGTGGTGCTGGCCGCTCGCATGGAGCGCTTCACCGAGACCCAACTGGGCGAGCAATGTGCCTTGGCCGAAGCGGATCGTCGTGGACCGCTGCAGGGACTCTTCGAGCAGTTCCATCGCTTCGGCGAAGCGGCCCTGCGATGTGGCCAGTACGCCGAGACGAAACGGCGTCCATGACAGGCCCCACACGTCGCCCTCTGCGCGCCGCACGGCAAGACTCTCCTCGTAGCTGGCGCGCGCCGCAGACGTCGCGCCCTGGAGGGCGAGCATGTTGCCGAGGTTGGTGAGCGCGAAGGCGTAGCACCAGCGGTCGCCGGCGGCTCGGGCGCCGTCGACGGCGCGGCGGTGCAATCGAAGCGCCTCGCCGTGACGTGCGTGCCCGCTCGCGGCGAGGCCGAGGAGCAGGTCGGCTCGCGCTTCCCACCGCCGGCCGCCGAGCCGGCGGGCGAGATCCCGCGCCTGCCCGGCGGCCTGGGCGGTGCGGTCATAGTCGCCGGCGAAGCAGGCCAGCATCCCCAGCGCGCACAGCGTCTTGGCGCGTAGCGGGTCCGGCTGCGGGTATCGGCCGATGGCATCTTCGAGCCAGTGCCGACCTTCGCTCAGTCGGCCCCGAACGAGCCAGAACTGGGCCAGCGCCGACGCCAAGCGGACGTCGTCACCGTTCGCCTCGTCGCGGCCCGAGCCCAGCGCGACGAGGAGGTTGTCGTGGTCTGCTTCGAGTCGGTCGAGCCAGCTGGCCTGGTCGGCGCCGGTCAGCTCGATCTCGGCCTGCTCGGCGAGCGACAGATACCAGGCGCGATGCGCCGACCTCACGACAGCGTCCTCGCCGGCGTCGGCGAGACGGTCCGCGGCATACTGGCGTGTCACTTCGAGCAGCCGGAATCGGCCGGCGCCGGGCCCGGACTCGAGCAACGACTTGTCAACCAGGTTGGCGAGCAGATCGAACACGTCGAAGCTCTCCACGCCTCCACCGGCGCACACCTGTCGTGCGGCGTCGAGGGTGAACCCGCCAGCGAACACCGACAGGCGACGCAGCACCGTTCGCTCGCGGTCCGACAGCAACTGGTCGCTCCATTCGATCATCGACCGCAGCGTGGGCTGGCGGGACGAAGTCGACCGCGAGCTGCCCGCCAGCAAGCCCAAGTGCTCGCTGAGCGTGGCGGCGATCTCTTCGACGGTGAGCACGTTGACTCGTGCCGCGGCGAGCTCGATCGCGAACGGGATCCCGTCCACCCGCTGGCAGATCGAGGCGACAGCAGCCACCTGGTCATCGCCGATCGCCAGGTCGGGCCGGCGCAAGAGCGCCCGGTCGGTGAACAGGCGCACGGACGCGCACTGGCGGACGGTCGCCGCGGGCGCAGCGGGCGGGGGCAGCTCGAGCGGGCCGAGCCGATAGGTCTGCTCACCGGACAATCCGAGCGGTTCCCGGCTCGTGGCCAGGATTCGGAGTCGTGGGCATCGGCGCAGCAGAACATCGGCAAGGCGTGCGCAGGCCTCGACGACATGCTCGCAGTTGTCGAGCACCACCAGCGCGGTCCGATACTCGAGGTGGTCGACCAGCCGGTCCACCGCGGAGCGCTCGGCGCGCCGGCGCGGCGCCGCATACGTGCCTGAGCCGCCCTCGCGCACGCCGAGCTGGGTGGCGACGCTGCCGGCCACCGCGTCGACGCTGTTCACTCCTGCGAGGTCAGCCAGCCAAACTCCGTCGGCGAACGACACCAGCATCTCGGCGCCCACCTGCAGCGCCAGGCGCGTCTTGCCAGCTCCCCCCGCTCCGCTGATCGTGCACAACCGGTTGACGTCGAGCAGCACAACCAGCTGGTCGATCTCGTTGCGCCGCCCGATGAACCGAGTCAGCTGCACCGGAAGGTTGTGCGGACGGTTGTCGAGGGAGCGCAACGGCGGGAAATCGGACCCCAACGCCGGATGTTTGAGCTGGTAGAGCCGGTGCGGTTGGGACAGATCGGTCAGCCGGTGGACGCCCAGATCGAGCAGTGAGGCGCCCGCGGCGAGGATCGACGTCGCGCGCGGCCGGGCCGCGTCGGACATGAGCACCTGACCGCCGTGACCGGCCCGGCACACCGCCTCGACCGTCGCTGTGGAGACGGCTGAGGCCGCCTCCCCCAGCGCTCCCGCCGGCTCGACATGGATGCCGATACGTACGCGGACCGGTGCCGGCTCGGCAGATGCCGAACCGAACGTCTGCTGAGCGGCGACGGCAGCGCCGATCGCCTCGGCGGGCCCGGCCAGCGCGACCACGACGGTGTCCTCGACGCTGCTCAGGAGTGTCCCACCGAAATCGGTGCATGTCTCGGACAGCACGCGGCGATAGCGGTCGATCGCTTTGCGGTACCGCTCCAGCGAACGCTGCAACAGCCGTGTCGATCCCTCCACATCGGCGCACAGCAACCACACCGCGCCTGACCTGAGGTCAGCCGTCCGGTCGGACTCCAACGCGAAACGCTCGGCCTCCCGTTCGACCAGACCACACAGGCGAGCGCCCGCCGAGTCCGCACCCGCCACGCTCGTATCGAGGTCGAACAGCATGGCGCCTGGGGGGAGGCGGGCGATCAGCTCGGCCGCGGCATGCGACACGACCGTCCGCCCCGCCGGCACGCCAGCCAGCAGCCGTCCCAGAAGATGCACGGTCCGGCCGTGATACTGACCATCCCGCAGCTCGGCCTCACCGCTATGCACCGCGGCTCGGACACGCAGCTCGGGCAACCGTGCCGGCCGTTCGATCGTCACCCGTTGATGCAACGCCAACGCCGCGCTCGACGCAGCCGACGCGTGGGCGAACGCTGCCAGCCAACCATCCCCACCTCCGGACCTGACCAGCCGGCCGTCGTGATGCTCGACAACGTCCGCCACCACATCGTCGAGGCGGTCCATCGCCGCAGCCATCAGGTCGCCGTGCAGGTCCCACAGCGAGGCGGCTCCGGCGACGTCGCAGGACAGGAACGAGACAATCCCCCGCGGCAGCGCGTCGAACCTGCCGGCGCGCAGCCGCTCGGCCAACTCGCCAGCCGACCCTGGCCGGCGCGACGGGTCAGTCGCCAGACCGCGTCGAAGCGCCCGCGCCAACGGAGCGACCTCGCTCGGGTCGATCCCCTCCCACAACGGACGTGTCCCATCCGGCGGTCGTCCCGTCAGCAGGGCGACCGCCGTCGCGGCCAACCCGTACACGTCGGCGGCCGGCGTCAGGCGCCCCTCGGCGGACACTTCGGGAGCGGTGTAGCCACGGCTCCCCGCCCGCCGCACCGCCGCCGCCGACGACGCGATCCCAAAATCCACCAGCGTGATCCTCCCCGTCGACGAGCGGATCACGTTCGACGGCTTCACGTCACCGTGCACCACCGGTGGATCGTGGGAATGAAGGTGATCGAGGGCGGCCGCAATCTGCGACACGCAGTCCACCACCAGCGACCGAGCCAGGCCCGGCTCGCCCCGCTCGACGAGCACCCGGCCCAGATCCTCGCCCTCGACCCAATCCATCACCACCACATACCGATCACCGGCAAAGAAGTCGTCCCGCACCGTCGGCAGTCCCGGATGCGGCGACAAGCCGAGCAGCACACGCGCCTCGGCCAGCAGCGCCTCGGATTCGGCCTCGCCAGCGCATCGGTACACCTTCAACGCCACGGCCCGACCATGACGACGATCGATGGCCCGGTACACTGAAGCCTGGCCGCCCGGGCCGGCGGGCGACACCACCTCGTAGCGGTCGCCCAGAACCTCGCGCGTCACAACCGTCCGCCGCCGCGGAGATCACGCATCGACACCGCGCCCTGCTCCAACGCCGCGTTCGCCAGCCGCACCCGCCGAGGGCCGACATCGTCGTCGATCACCCCGAACTTCACATACAGCCGCGCCAAGTGCTGCTTCACCGCCGCCTCGCTCACGACCAACACCTCAGCGATCTCCCGCACCGACGCCGGCTGGGTGAACACATTGCCAGACAGCAACGGCCGGCACAGCTCGACGAGCACCACTCGCTCCCGCGGCGTCAACGTCGGCGGCTCCCCCAATCCCTCAGTCGTCGAGCCGCCCTCCGAAGCATCATCCCGAAAACAGAGCCGGGTCCGCCCTACACGGATGTCGTCGCCGTCGCGAAGGACCCGCTCCCCAAACAGGCGCAAGCCATTCACAAACGTGCCATTGCGCGACCCCAGATCACGCACGTACCACACCGCCCCGACCCGCTCCAACAACACATGCATCCCCGATACCGCAGCATCGGAAGCGAGTGAGAGATCGGCGTCACGACGCGTTCCGATGCTGTACCGCTCGCCGTCCAGCACCGCCACAT
>JBIOUO010000331.1:0-4001 GCA_044867195.1 Ilumatobacteraceae bacterium | reverse complement strand
GTAGGTCGGCTCGCCGTCGAGGTGGATCGGCACCGCGGCCGACGGCCGGGAGAACCGGCCGCTGGCGATCCCGTCGAGATCGGCCCTGGCAACGAGGCGGACCGTCGTCATCGCCGGCCCGTCGTCGATCTCGACATCGACATCGTCGGGCGCGACCAGCGGTCCCACCCGCACGATCGACCCCGGTCCGCCGCCAGCCACCACCGGCGCATCCTCGCGCACCGACCGCGGCGCACCCCGCTCTGGTCCCGAGACCTCGCACCCTTCGACGCCTACCGGCCAGAACCGCCAACGAGCAGGACAGTCGCGGTTCAGCTCGCATTCGCCGGCCCTCTCGAGGGGACCCAGCGCTCGCCCCACCAGAACGACTGCCTCCGCCGTGCGAACCGGAGTCCGTAGGAAGCGATGTCCGACTCCCGCGTGGGATATCGCGCAACCGGAGCGCCCCTGGGGCATCCTCGAACCGCCGTTCCTCCCACCCGGGTGACCGATAATGCGCGCGCGATCACCTCCTCGTCCGAGCCACGGACTTCCTCTACTTCGGCCGTCTTCGAGCGCTCGATAGCACGCGGTGAGTCCCACGGCAGGCGCGGCTCCGAGGTCGAACCGTTCTCGCGCGCGACCAGCGCCCGGACATCACGTGACGCGCGCGTGCCCGAGCGGGCAGGGGAGTGGACTGCGTTGACGGCGGTCCGTCAGTGGCCATCCTCGTCTTCGAAGACCGACCAGCAGATCTCGTTGCGAAGCCGCTGATCGTCGAGGACGAGATCGCGGATCGCTGTCGGCAGAAGCTCTCGCTGCCACCGGCACTCGCGCCGTCGCGCATCGGCGGCCTCGTCGGGCGCGACGGCCGCTCGCGATGCCTTGATCGCGTACGCCGCGGCGCCGAGCTCGTGCGCTGCGACGTGGGCGACCACTGCAGCCTGGCCGGCGGCGAACGCGGCTTGCCGTGGCGGACCACGCAAGGGCCGCGCCGCCGCCATGGCGTGACCGCCCGCAGTGCGGGAATCGGTCATCGTGACCTCCCCGCGGGTCCACGCCCGGACCTGCTCGATCGCATGGCGGGGGCGATTGTCCGACGGCTGCACCGCCTCGAAGTGGTGCAGCACGTGCTCGGCGCACGCGGCCCACAGCGCCAGAAGGTGATGGTCGCCGTCCGTGAGCGACCCGCCGCGCCGGATCGTGATGAAACGACGGTCGTGCTCCTTGGGGAGGATCACTCACGACATCGTAGGGCGGCGCGGACAAACGACTCGAGAACGACGCCCACCCGATCCGCTCATCCTGACGGGCCCGCGCGCGTCGCGTCAGCGCGTCGAATTGCGCGGATCGACTTTGGTGGTTCGTACTCGACGAGCCAACGCGCCCACGCCCCAAACGCAATGCGGCGTTCCGAGGCACTCGGCCACGCCGATTTGGCCGGCGATGCCACGCGGAGGCCAGCCAGCCGGCGTTGGATGATACCGACCGGCGGATATTCGGGCGTGGTGCTCGGATGCCCGCGTCAACGCCTGATCGGGCATTCGGCGCACGGTCATCGAGCACTCGAGTGGCTGGGAGAAAACGACCGATTGGTCGTTCGGTGTGGCGTCCCGAGCACGACGTTCGAGACCGCTTGCTGCCGCAAGCATCGGGCCTATCGGCATCACATTGAGGATCGTTGGCGTCGTGGTTATGAGACAGTCGGCGCTCCGCGCGATCGCCGCGGCTGTCGTTGTGTGGCGGGCCCCGAGCGTCGCACGATCGCAGACTCCGAGCGGAACCCTTCCGAGGCCCGTTTCGCTAGCTCGCGGAGCCCGACCTCGCGTTGGAGTCGGCCCGGGCCGAAACCGGAGTTCCGCATAATTGAGGCACACGAGGGGTCTTGTGGCCGGCGTTCGCCCTGGTGGGAGGCTTGCGACGTGGGTTGAGGTGGCGAGGGGGTGTAGACACACGATGTGCCGACAGATCCGCGATCTTCAAAGGATGATGTCCTAACGTCGTAGACATGTACCTGCGTGAGACGCGGCGACGGAACCGGGACGGCAGCGAGGTCGCCTACCTGGCGCTGGCGCACAACGAGCGTGACCCCGAGACCGGCATGCCGAAGGCCCGGATCATCCACAACTTCGGGCGCGCCGACCAGGTCGACCGCGAGGCGCTGGCCCGGCTGGTGCGCAGCGTCAGCCGCTTCTTGGACCCCGCCGACGCGGTCGCGGCGGCCCACGCCGGTGAGGTGCGGGTGGTTGATGCCCGCCCGATGGGTGTCGCCTGGGTCGCCGATCGGCTGTGGGAGCGGTTGGGGATCGGCGCCCAGATCGTCGCCGTCGCCGAGCGGCGCAGCGGTCCGGGCCGCCCCGTCGACGCCGCGGCGGTCGAGCGGGCGCTGTTCGCGATGGTCGCCAACCGGCTGTCGGCGACCCCGCTGTCCAAGCTCGCCGGATGCCGGTGGGTGGCCGAGCGGGTGTTCATCGACCGCCTCGAGGCGGTCAGCGACGACGCCTGCTACCGGGCGATGGACTTCTTCTTGGGAGCGCTCGGCGAGCTGCAACAGGCGGTGTTCTTCTCCGTCGCCAACCTGTTGAACCTCGAAGTCGACCTGTTGTTCTTCGACACCACCTCGACGTACTGGCAGACCGACACCGCCGACGAGACCCTGCTCGCCGACACCGACACCGACACCGACACCGACGACGACGACAGCGACGGGGGCGACGACGCGGGGCGGGCGGTGGAAGCCGCGGCGCGCACGTGGGGGCACAGCAAGGACCACCGCCCCGACTTGCCTCAGGTGGTGATCGGGATGGCCGTCACCCGGGAGGGGATCCCGGTGCGGTTGTGGACGTTCCCCGGCGACACCTCGGACCAGACCCTGATCCGCACCGTCAAGGACGACCTGCGCTCGTGGCAGCTGCACCGGGTGGTGTGGGTGCTCGACCGTGGCTTCGCCTCCGAGGCCAACCGCCGCTACCTGCAGCGCGCCGGGGGCGGCTACATCATCGGCGAGAAGCTGCGCGGCGCCTCCCACGAGGCGGCCGCCGCGCTGGCCCGCCAGGGCCGCTATCACAGCGTGGCCGGCAACCTGCGAGTCAAGCAGGTCCGCGTCGACGACGGCGCCGGCGGCGACCGGTTCGTGATCTGCCACAACCCCCAAGCCGCCCGCCGCGACGCCGAAGTACGGGCCCGCATCGTCGCCCGCCTCGAAGAGCGCATCGCCGGCACCGACATCCTCTCCGCCCGCCAGCGCGCCGAGCTCGCCGGGCGGCTCAAGACCAAGCCGGCGTTCAACCGGTTCCTGCGCGCCACACCCACCGGCAAGCTGCGCGTCGACCGCGCCGCGGTCCGCCGCGACGCCCACTACGACGGCAAGTACCTGCTGCGCACACCCAACGAAAGCCTCACCCCCGACGACATCGCCACCGCCTACAAGGCGCTGTACCAGGCCGAGCGCGGCTGGCGCGACCTCAAGACCGTGCAGATCAACCTGCGCCCGGTGTTCCACCACAAGGACCAACGGATCCAAGCCCACGTCCAGCTGTGCTGGCTGGCGCTGCTCCTGCTGCGTGTCGCCGAGCTCGCCGTCGGCGACACGTGGCGCAACATCCGCGACCAGCTCGACCGCCTCCACCTCGTCACGCTCGCCACCAGCGACGGCCACGTCGCCCAACGCGGCGAGCTCGCCCCCGCCCAGCGCGCCATCCTCCACGCCCTCGACCTGCCCGAACCCCCACGGTTCTACGACTTCACCCCCACCGCCGACTAGCCCGACCGGCAACCAGAGCCCCCGCGTAGTAACACGACCCCTCCCACACATCGCGGCCAAACCCCCAGCTCAACACCACAATCGGCCCACTCGTGTGCCCGAATTATGCGGAACTCCGGCCACGTTCACCGACGCCATGGAGTCGAATAAGTCGCAAGCGGGCTCGGCAGCTCCTTCAGGTCCGGTCGTCGCCCAAGGCGGCCCTCACGGGCGTCCACTTGTGATCGGGCAAGGCATTGCGCTCGACACGACACGACCA
>JBIOUO010000330.1:0-3737 GCA_044867195.1 Ilumatobacteraceae bacterium | reverse complement strand
CTGAACAGCACGGCCGGAGGCTGAGGGTCGAATCGCAGCAGCGCGGGGAACGAGTCATCTGCCGCGACGTGGGCGACGATGCCGAACTCGGCGCACACGTCCGACCAGTGCTCGGGCGCTCGGCGCGAGGCCGCGTCGCGCCACGCCGCGGTGATCGGAGCGGTGAGCATCGCCGCCACCGCCGGTGAGGGTCGTGCCCGCCCGGCGGCGACGGCGAACGCCTCCTCCGGGTCGTGGTGAGCCAGCAGGACCCGCAGCCGGGCGACCGTCATCAGGTCGAACCCGGCGAGTGCTGCCAGCAGGCCGGTGGTGGTCGCAGCCATCACGCCACCTGCCCGCTCGCGGCGACCGGCAGGCGGGTCCGCAGCGAGAGGGCGATCTCGACCGGCTCGACGTCGACGACGTCCGCTGGCCGGCCGTCGCGCGCGGCGGAAAGGTCGGCGACGGTCCGCGCCACCCGTCGGATGCGGTGGTAGCCGCGGCCGGTGAGCCGGCCGCGCTCGATCTCCGCCCGCAGCACGGCGAGGGCGTCGGAGGTGAGCGGGGCGTGGGCGTCGAGCAGTTCGCCGTGCAGCTCGGCGTTCAGCCGTCCTGCCCGCTCGATGGCCAGCGCGCGGGCGACAGCGACTCGCTCGGCGACGACGGCGCTCGGCTCGCCGCCCGTGCCGGGATCGAGCAGCTCATCGACCGACGGCCGATGCACGGCGACACGCAGGTCGAAGCGGTCGAGCAACGGGCCTGACAGCCGCCGGGCGTAGCGCATCCGCGCCACCTCGTCGCACTCGCACCAGCCCGGCGGCCCGCCTCCGCACGGGCACGGGTTGGTGGCGGCGACGAGGATGAACCGGGCCGGAAGCACGGCGCGGACGTGAGCGCGAGAGACGCGGATGACGCCTTCCTCGAGCGGTTCGCGAAGGGCGTCGAGCGACGCCGGCGCGAACTCGCCGAGCTCGTCGAGGAACAGCACCCCGCCGTGCGCCAGGCTGATCTCGCCGGGCCGCAGCGTCGACGAACCGCCGCCGACGAGGGCGATCGTGGAGGTGGTGTGGTGGGGCGCCCGAAACGGCGGGCGAGCGACCAGCCCGCCGCGGGGCATCGCCATGCCGGCCGCGGAGTGGACCATCGTCGCCGCCAGTGCGACCTCGCGGTCGAGCGACGGCAGGATCCCGGTGAGACGCTGAGCGAGCATCGTCTTGCCCGACCCAGGTGGGCCGACCAGCAGCAGGTGGTGGCCTCCTGCAGCGGCGATCTCGAGCGCCCGCCGGGCGACGGGCTGGCCCCGCACGTCGGCGAGATCCGGCGCCGGCGCCTCGTCGAACGCTTCCGCCGGCTCGTCGTCGGGCGGCCACGGGGCCTCGCCGACCAGGGCCGATACGACCTCCACCAAGGTTGCCGCCGGCCGCACGTGACAGCGGGCGGCGACGTGGGCCTCGGCGCGGGAGGCGGCCGGCACGACGGCGTCGACATCGCCGAGCACGGCGACCATTGGCGCCACGCCCGGGACCCGCCGCAGCGTGCCGTCGAGCCCGAGCTCGCCGACGAACCCGAGGCCGTCGACGAGCTCGGGCGGGAACTGGTCGTCGGCCACGAGCACCCCGATGGCGATCGCCAGGTCGAGACCGGCGCCGATCTTGCGCAACCCCGACGGCGCCAGGTTGACCGTGATGCAGCGGTTCGGCCACTCCCGCCCGGCACTCATCACCGCAGCGCGGACACGGTCGCGGGACTCGCGGCACGTCGGGTCGGGCTGGCCGACGATACGGAAGCCGGGCAGCCCCTTGCCGATGTGCACCTCGACACGTACGGGGATGCCGGTGGCGCCGAGGAGGCTGGCGGACGGGATGGATGCGAGCACGGCGGCCCTCCCACGATGAACGAGCGGATCGGGGAGGGGCGAGACGGCCCCACGACGTTGCGGGAGACGGTACCAAGGGGGTGTCAGCGTGACGCAGGTCCGCCGGACGCGACCTCGTTGGCGTGCGCTCGGAACCGGCGCATCTGGCCCTGCCGGCGCTGTGGGACGAGCGACGCCGGCCGAACTGTGAGTCCACACGGCCGTTTCGCGCACCGTCCGGTCACAGCTCCGGGCCCGAGCTATCGGCCGGGCTCGGAACGGTGAGGTGCGACGGCACAGATCCGTACCGTCCGCTCACAGATCCGGGCCGAGCGGCCCGCGCCGTCACCGAACCGCCACCGAGATGCAGGTCGCCCATGCCAGACTCCGACCCGTGCGGCTGCGTCGAACCGGGGCTCTCGCCGCGGGCACCACCGTCGCCGTCGGCCTGCTCGCGGCTGGTTGTGGCGATGACGGACCGGGGGACACCGCCCGCTTCTGCAGTGCGGTCCAGGACAACCTCGCCGGACTCGTCACGCCACCGGCCACGCTGGACGACGTGGACGACTATCTCGCCCTGTACCGCCGGATCGGCGACGTCGCGCCACTGGCGATCGAGCCGCAGTGGCAGGCGCTGGTGACCGACTACGAGACGGCGAGCACGGTCGATCCCGCCGACCCGGCGTCCGTGCAGCGGGCCGCGGCACAGGCGTATGCGACCGAGCGATCGGCGGTGGCGGTGCGCGACTTCCTGCTCACGAGGTGCAACGTCGACCTCGGTCCCGTCACCACGATCGTGCCGCCGGCGCCGGCCGCGCCGGCCCTGCCGGCCTCCGGGCCGACCACCACGCCGCCGGGCTGAGCGCGGCGAGCCCGAGTCGTCAGCCGTTTGGTACCGGATCGGGCACGATCCGGCTGACAGTTCGGAGCGAGGCGCTACGCCCGCGCGATCTCGCCGCGGCGGGTCTTGACCTCGTCGCACAGGCCGTACTCGACGGCCTGCTCGGCGGTGAACCAGCGGTCACGCTCGGAGTCGGCCTGGATCTGCTCCAGTGGCTTGCCGGTGTGATGGGCGATCAGCTCGGCCATCCGCCGCTTGGTGTAGGCATGCTGCTCGGCCTGGATGGCGATGTCGGCGGCCTGGCCGCGGAGGCCGGCGCTCGGCTGGTGCATCATGATGCGCGCGTTGGGCAGCGTGTAGCGCTTGCCGGGTGTCCCGGCGGTCAGCAGGAACTGGCCCATCGAGGCGGCCAGCCCGAGACACACAGTGGCCACGTCGCACGCCACGAACTGCATCGTGTCGTAGATCGCCATCCCCGCCGTGACCGACCCGCCAGGGCTGTTGATGTACAGCCAGATGTCCTTCACGTCGTCGTCACCCTCGAGGTAGAGCAGCTGGGCGCAGACCTGGTTGGCGATGTCGTCGTCGACCGGTGCCCCGAGCATGATCACCCGGTTGCGCAGCAGGCGATTGAAGATGTCGGCGCGCGGGTCGATCCCCGCCTCGAGCATGGTGGGCAGGATGAGCCGATCGGGCATGGTTCCGAGGCTACCGGCCGGCCATCACCCGGTACGCGGGTCAATCGCGGGACGTCCCGCTGAAGATGACGGCCACGGTCTCGCCGGGGGCGGCGGCGGCCTCCGGCGTGAGCAGCGCGGCCAGGCCGGCAGTGCCGGTCGGGCTGACGCGGAAGCCCGCCCCGGTGCCCAGCTCGTGGGCCCGCACGATCGCCACCTCAGGCACGACCACGGCGCGGCCGCCCGATCGGCGGACGACGTCGAGCACGCCGAGCCAGTCGTAGGTCTCGTCGTCGACGATGCCGTCGGCGGCCGAGCTCGGGTCGTCCCACGGTGTCATCAGCTCGCCCCACCGCCGGCCGATCGAGTCGTCGGGCACACCCGA
>JBIOUO010000329.1:0-5503 GCA_044867195.1 Ilumatobacteraceae bacterium | reverse complement strand
TTGGACGTGACCCGTGGCGTTGTCGAGCGCGGCGGTGAAGCGACCGTCGTGGTGCTCGTGACCAGACACGTGCGCAGCTCCATCGCCGCGTACGCGCACGGCGCCCGCCTCCGTCCGGGCGACGCTGAAGAGCACGCGCTCGGCCGGTTCGTCCACCGTGCGGCCGATCGTGCGGGTGGCGGAGTCCACGCCACCGTGGTCCACAACCCCGCGCGGCATCTCGATCTCACGCCCTATCTCCGTCCCGAGACGACCGCCATCGCGGTGCCCGAACGTCTGATGACGGCGCACCGGCTCCGCCGCCTTGCGTCGCGGACCGGTCTACCTGTCGTCGTAGCTCCGCGTCGCGCCGCCTGAACGCGGACGCTGCGACACGCTCACCCTCGGCCAGCGAGCACGATCAGATCGCCGTGATCAGCATCTCCAGCAGCTTGCTGAGCAGGAGGGCGTTTCGCGTGCGGAGCTCATCCGCCGGCCGCTCTCCCGCGCTCTGACGGGCACGGACCATGATCTCGAGGTCGATCGTGCCGCCATCTGGTCGTCGTTCGGCGTCCTGTCCGACGCCCCGTCCGTCCAGCGGGCACCCGACGCACGTGGGGACCATCTCGATCGCGTGTGGCGCGGCGGCGAGTGATCCTCGTCGACTCCGACGTCATCGCCCACCTGCGCGGCGTCGAGGCCGCCGGCGCGTGGCTGCTCGACGTCCGCGAGCGCACAGGACCGCTGGCCGTGAGCGTCGTGTCGGTCGCCGAGATCACGGGAGGTATGCGCGCGAGCGAGCGTCGTGAGGTGTGGCGGCTTCTCGGTGCGATGCACATCGAGGGTGTCAGTGAGGTGATCGCCCGCCGGGCAGGCGAGTTCATGCGACGGTACGGGCGTTCCCACGCCAACGTCGGGCTCGGCGACTACCTCATCGCCGGCACGGTCGCCGCGCTGGGGTACGACCTGGCGACGCTCTACGCCCGCCATTTCCCGATGTTCGGAGACCTGCGCCCCCCGTTCGCCCTCCGCCGATGAGTTCCGGCGGCGCGACCAGCGGCATCCTCTACAGCGCAGCAGGCAGCAGGCGGTTGACGTTCTGGAAGAAGAAGTAGAGCGCCACCACGAATGGCACGATGCCGACCAGCGCGCCGATCCAGTTGTTCCGGAAGTGCCGGCTGATCAGGTACGCGCCGATCGACACGGCGGAAAGGACGAGGCCCCACACCGCGACCTGGGCGAACGCGGCGTCGTCGCTGAACCAGCCGTGGGCGAACGCGTCCTCGGTGTCGGCACTGACGCCGGCATCGCCGCTGGGTGGTGGCGCTGGTGCGATTCCTGCCGTGCCGGCCTCCGTCGTCGCCGTCGCCGTCGCCGTCGTCGCCGTCGTCGCCGTCGCGCCTGTCCCGGCCACCGTGGTCGTCTCGGATGGCTGCGACGTCGCCGGCGGCGGCCCGCCCGGGAGCGTGCTCGGCGGGGTCGCCGAGGGTGGGATCATGGGCGGCTGCGGGGCGGCGGAGGCCTCGGCATCCAGGTCGGCGTAGACGATCAGTCGCTTGGCCGCGGTGTACCGCGGGTGGCACGTGGTCAGCGTGAGTCGGGCGACCGTCGGATCGGTCGTCGCCACGACGTCGGAGCGGTCGGGACTGACGACCTCGCTCCCTGTGGCCCGGTACACGAAGCGGCCCTGGACGGTCGTCAGCACGATCTCATCGCCGGGCTCGACGGCGTCGAGCCGGTAGAACGGCTGGCCGTACGTGGTGCGGTGGCCGGCGATGGCGGCATTGCCGAGCTGGCCAGGCATCGGCGTGGCGGGGTAGTGGCCAGGGCCCTTCTTCAGGTCTGCGGGCTGGACCCCGGACACGACGTAGGCATCGACGCCGATCGATGGAATCTCGATGCGGGCGACCACGTCGCCGGACGAGAAGTCGGGCACAGTGGCTGCGGGGGCAACCGTGGTCGGCTCGGCCGGGGACGTCGTCGGCGTCGCTGTGGCGGGCGTGCTCGGTGCAGTGCTGACGGTGGCCGACGGCATCGTGGTCGTGGCGACGGTCGTCGACGTTGAGGCCGCTGCCAGCAGCTCGTCGAAGTCGTGCTCCAGACGGTCCTGCGCCTGGGCGTACTCGAGGCCGGTCCCCCAGAGCTGGTAGGCGACGAACGCGAACATCAGCAGCCCGGTCGCGATCAGCACCTTGCCGATGCCGCCGACCACCCAGCGCCAGTCCCGCGGCGGGGCCGGCCGGTCCCACCGAGAGGTTCGCACGGCTCGTCAACGTACCGCCGCGCCGGCGCCGGCCCCCTGCGCCGGGTCGGCGGCCGGTAGCGTCGCCCGGCGATGGATGGCACGGGGCAGGCCGCGCCGCAGGGCCATCCGGTCGTCCAGCTCGACGCTGTCGTCGCCGTGCTCGGCGGCTTCCCCGCCCTTGCTGGCGCCACGCTCATCGTCGAACAGGGGGAGATCGTCCTGCTGCGCGGGCCCAACGGCGCCGGCAAGACCACCATGCTGCGCGTCTGCGCCGGACTGCTGCCGCTCGCTCGCGGGACCGGCGCCGTGCTCGGGCTCGACCTGGCCACTCGCCGCGACGACGTTCGGCCACTGGTCGGGCTGCTCGGCCACCGCAACGGCCTGTACCTCGACCTGACCGTTACCGAGAACGTTCGGTTCTGGGGAGCGACGGTCGGCGCCAGCCAGGCCGAGGTCGCCGCCGCCATCGACCGCCTCGGGCTCGCCGGGCGGTTGTCGGGTGAGCCGGTGCGCCGGCTGTCCGCCGGTCAGCAGCGGCGCACGGCCCTGGCATGTCTCGTCGCCCGCCGAGCACGGCTGTGGTTGCTCGACGAGCCCCACGCCGGCCTCGACGCCGATGGACGCGACGAGCTCGACACCACGCTGCGCCAGGCCGCAGCGGCGGGGGCGACGATCATCGTCGCCAGCCATGAGCTGGAGCGCGCCGGCTCGCTGGCCACCCGATGCGTCGACGTCGTCGCCGGCCAGGTGGTCCCGGCGTGAGCCCGTCGCGTTTGTGCATCGACGCCCGCCCGGCAGCGCCCTGGCGCACAAACGCGGAGGCGCGAACGTGAGCAGCTCGCGTTCGTGCGTTGGGTGTCGGCCGACCGGGTTGTGGTGCGCGAACGGAGATCGCGGCGTTTGTGCGTTGGCGCTCGCCCTTCCGTGCGGTGGTGCGCGAACGCGTTGGTGGTGCGTTTGTGCGCGGGCGCTCGCCCGTCAGGGCGCTGGTGCACAAACGCCGAGGTCGGGACGTGATCACTCGCGTTTGTGCGTCGGCGTTCGGCCGGGCGTGCGCCGGTGCGCGAACGCGGGGCTTGCGCGTTTGTGCGTTGGCGCTGGCCTTCCGTGCGGTGGTGCGCGAACGCGTTGGTGGTGCGTTTGGGCGCCGATGCCCGCCCTGCAGCGCCCTGGTGCGCGAACGCGGGGGTGGGGGGCGTGAGCGCCTTGCGTTTGTGCGTTGGGTGCCGGCGGACCGGGCGCTCCTGCGCAAACGCGGGGGTCCCGGTGGCGGTGGGGGCGTGAGCGCCTTGCGTTTGTGCGTTGGGTGCCGGCGGACCGGGCGCTCGCGCACAAACGCGGGGATCCCGGTGGCGGTGGCGGCGTGAGCACGTTCCGGACGGCGGTGCTTGTCGCCCGCAAGGACCTCCTTGTCGAGTGGCGGAGCCGGGTCGCCCTCAACCAGGTCCTGCCGTTCGCGGCGATCGTGATGGTGATGTTCGCCTTCGCCCTCGACCGCCTGCCGGCGCCGCCGGGCAGCTCCAACACCCTCCTCGAGCGGGTCGCGCCCGGCCTCGTCTGGCTGGCGACGCTGTTCAGTCTCGTGCTGCTGGTCCAGCGGTCGTTCGCCATCGAGGCCGAGGACGGCGCTCTCGACGCGCTGCGCGCGGCCGGCGTCGACGCGCGCGCCATGTTCTGGGGCAAGACGTTCGCCCTCGGCGCCCAGCTCGCCGTCCTCGAGGCCCTCCTGCTCGGTACGGCGATGGTGCTCTACGGGACCGAGGTCCGCGTCGGCGGTGTCGCCCTCCTCGTCGTGACGTGGCTCGCCGCTACCGTCGGGTTGGCCGCGGTCGGTACGCTCTACGGCGGCCTCGCTGCCGGCGCACGGGGGCGGGAGACCCTCCTCCCGCTGCTGCTGCTCCCGGCGGTGGCGCCCGTTCTGATCGGAGCAACACGAGCGGTCGAAGCAGCGCTCGGCATCGGCGGGACGGCGATCGCGGACGGCTGGCCGTGGGTCGGCGTGGTCTGCGTATTCGCTGTCGCCTTCGGCGCCGGGGGCACGCTGGGCTTCGGCCCGCTCATCGACGAGTAGACGACTGAACGAGCCAACGAGTAGACGAGCAGACGAAGAGCAGGGAGAGGAGGAGGTCGCAGCTTGGCCAGCCAGATGGCGATGACCGGTGGCACCAGTGCCGCCGCCTCGGCGACCTCGTCCGGCACGTCGACGCGGGCCACCCGCCTGCTCGGCGCGGCCACGCTGGTCGGCATCGCCTGGCTCGTGGCCTTCGGCCTCGGCTTCTCGCCCGCAGACGCCAATCAGCGCGAATCGGTCCGCATCCTCTACGTCCACGTCCCCGCCGCCTGGCTCGCCTACCTGGCCTTCGTGGTCACGGCGATCGCCTCGGCGATCTACCTCTTCTCGACGCGCCACGCCCTCGGCTGGGACCGCCTGGCCGGCGCCAGCGCCGAGGTGGGCGTGCTGTTCATGGGTATCACGCTCGTCGTCGGCGCGCTGTGGGGACGCCTGACCTGGGGCGTGTTCTGGGAGTGGGATGCCCGCCTGACGACGACCGCCTTCCTGTTCGTGACGTACGTCGGCTACCTCACCGTGCGCCGTCTCGGGGGCACCCACGAGCAGCGGGCGCGTCGCAGCGCAGTCCTGGCCCTGCTGGCCGTGGTCGAGATCCCGCTCGTCCACTGGAGCGTGCGGCTGTGGCGCAGCCTGCACCAGGAAGCCACGGTCCTGCGCCCCGACGGCGAGGTGAAGATGGACGGCCTGATGCTGTTCACGCTATTCGTCGGCATCGTCGCCTTCACGCTGATGTACGTCTGGCTGGTGATCCACCGCCAGCGCACACTCGCCGCCGAGGACGCGCTCGAGGACGCCGGGCTCGACCTGGCGATCGCCGTTCGCCGCGCCGAGCAAGCAGGGCAAGCAGGCCAAGCAGGGCACGAGGTCCGCTGACGTGGAGGACGCCGGCTTCATCATCGGCAGCTACGTCGTGACGTTCGGCGCGATCGGCGCCTACGCGCTGTACATCCTGCGCCGCGCCCGCCGCACGACGTCGCGCCTGCCTGACGCCGCCAAGCCGTGGACGTGAGCCATCCTGTCGGCGATCGATGAGCACGATCGACCTCAGTCCCCGCCATGACGCCGGCGCCCCGCCGCCGCGCCGCCGCCCGCGCTGGGTGCCGATCGCCCTGCTGGCCCTCGTGCTCGTGGCCGGCGGCGTCATCGTCACCCAGTTCCTGCGCTCGGCCGTCGACTACTACTGCAACGTCGACGAGGTCGGGCACCGC